>JAZGBK010000043.1:0-2625 GCA_036476365.1 Dehalococcoidia bacterium | reverse complement strand
GTCTTCCCGGTCCAATTCCAGGTAGCTATCTTCAAATATCTGGTGAGGCTGAAACTGAGGAATTCTTGTTCCCTGACGTTCCCTTACCAATCAGCCGTCGTCGTGAGGCAGACTACGGCGATTTGTCAAGCGTACGAGGGTGGTCACGACTAGATTTGAGTTTTGAGTTTTCTCTTCATGGCCCCGGGATTTCAGGACCTGAACGAACATCTGCAACTCGCCACTTCAATAGTGGGAGTATCATCTGTGAGCGCCATACTAACTCACCTTTAGCTGTGAGGTTTATTAGGGAGAAATCTAATCTTGGTGTCGGTTGGCTCCCAAATGTTGCTACGAACCGAGCCGCGTGGGTTGAATTGCTGGTGACTCAGTGGGCACAATCTGACAAAGACGCCTTCCCCAGTTATGGAGATTGGACGGAATCCCCTGAATGGTTGGTTGTAGAAGAGGCGCAGATCTTGTCTCAGATTCTGGCTCTAGAGCGAAAGAAGCGGCAATCCATAGTTGAGATTGACCAGCAAATTGGCGAATCAAACACTAAACTCGCTCTTGCTAAAGCTAATGCCAATAAAGGTCAGAGACGGCTGATTACAGCGCAGGGTGAAGAACTGTTGGATGAAGTAGCGAAAACCCTGAAGAATATTGGATTTGATGTGACGTGTGTTGACCAGCTATTAAGCGAAGGGAAACCCAAGAGGGAAGACCTTCGCTTAAAGCATCTAAACAAGGGCGGTGAGGAGTGGAATGCAATCGTAGAAGTTCGTGGATATGCTCGAAGCGGAGGGACTACTGCCGATTTGCAGCGACTGGCTCGATTTGCCGAACTGTACAGAAAAGAGACCGGGCAGACTCCGGATAAACGTATCTATATTGCTAATGGTCAGCTGGAGCTATTCCCATCACAGCGGCAGAAACCCCTAGCTTCAGCAACTGAGGACCTACAGATATTCTCCGAGTCTGGTGGTATTCTCATTTGGTCTATAGACCTATTCCGGGTACTGAAGACAACGAACACTGCTGATTATCATGCTCTTATTGAGTCTATCAAATGTGCTCAGGGCAGGTGGGTTCCTATTGATCTTTCATCTCCCAAAGAAACCTGACATCTTAAGGGCCCTTCCTTTAACTTTAGCAAGCTGTGCTTCCCATTGTAGAGATTAAACATTCAGCCATATTGTGCCCCCGGCGGTGGCGGGCCTTGGGCAGCCCGATGGCGGTGGTGGTTTTACCGATGCCACCCTTCATGGAGAGGGTGAGGAGGGCCTGGGGCGGGCTCCCCGGTGCAGGCTCTGTCATGCCACCTCCTCCCGAAAAAGAGGCAGCGGCCTGTGGAAGGCCGCTGCCATCGGGGCCCCCGCAGGCTGCTGCGGCTGCGGTTATGAACCACGGGGTGTAAAACAGTCAAGAGGCTTGTTTGACGCGTCGTCCACTGGCCGTCAAACAGCCCGGGCCACCACGAACTGGATGAGCTGCTCGAACCGGCCTTCCCAGGGTGGCTTCAGCTGGAGATCCTTGAGGGCCCGCAGGGCTTCACCCGCCGCCTCCTGCGCCAGCGCCTCAGCCCTGGGGCGGATGGCCAGGTCATCCAGCACCTCCAAGAGCTCCACCGTGGCCGCCTCCCCGGGGGTGGCCAGCAGGGCGGCCACCGTCATGGGCTTGCCTGCCCGGCCAGGATCACCGGCAGGCTACGCTTGCGCTCCTCCAGGTCGTTGGGGGCCTTGCCCAGGGTCTCGGGCTGGCCCCATCCGCCTCCGGCGGAGTCGTCCTGGAGCCGGCAGGCTACGCCCAGGGCCTCCCCGAAACGACGGGCGGCTACGTCCTGGTCCATGTCACCTGCGACCAGGGCGCCTACTTGGCAGGCTACGCCTACAAGTACGCCCGTCTTGAGCCGTATCTTCTCCATATAGCCCGCCACCGGCGGGCGGGTCCCCAGGAAGTGGAGATCCAGATACTGTCCCCGTCGCAGGGCGCCTACTCGGCAGGGGACGCCTACAAGTACGCCCGTCTTGAGCCGTATCATCTCCATACGTCTTTCACGGACGGGCGGGTCCCCGGGAAGTGGAGGTCCAGATACTGTCCCCGGCACAGGTCGACGACCGCCTCCTCCAGCAGCCGGTCTACCAGCAGGATAACGGCGGGGTCGACCCGGCCCGTCGTGTCCTGAAGGGCCAGCCGACCGTAGGAGGAGAGGGCCAGGCCGGCGTTCAGCGCCTGGTTCACCCCCCACACTTCCCAGACAGTGTCCCGGTGGTTCCTCTGGCGGCTATTGTCCTGGATGTCGTCGAATACCAGGGAAGTACGGTGGGCCAGTTCCAGAGAGAGAGCGGCAGGAAGACAGTCGGGCAGGTTCCCTTCCAGGGCCTCGCACGTGGCCAGGCACAGGGAGGGCAGGGCGGACATCTTGCCCGCTGGGGCCTGTCTGGTGCCGTCTACCTCCACTAGGCCCAGGTGGTAGCGACACATGGAGGAGGGGGTCCCCCCCCTGGGTGACCACCAGGGCTTATAGGAGAGCCTGGCGGTACCGAGTGAGGATTTCCAAGACGCGCCTCCTGGCTGGGCCCTCCATTGGGATGTGCCAGGTCCGGGCGGTATTGGCTTTGGCAGGGGTGGGGGGACCTTTGGGGC
>JAZGBK010000042.1:0-5018 GCA_036476365.1 Dehalococcoidia bacterium | reverse complement strand
GGGCTACCCCGTCCGCGCTGTTATGATGCCCATCATACCCATTGAAGGGTGGCAAGACATTTATGCAGCGTTCACCCGGCGGCTGATTGAGACGGTACCCCTCCAGCGGCTTACGCTCGGCGGCGTTTGTATCTACCGGGGGGCGCGGGAGCTTATGGAGAGAAAGATGGGGTTGGGGAATGCTATCTCTGCCCATATCTACGATGGCTCCCAAACGGCAGGCGATGGAAGAGCCCGCTACCCTCAGGCGCTGAGAAACAGTGCTTACTCGCTTATCATCGAAACTGTGCGGCGTCTCCGTCCCGACCTGGAGCTTGCCCTCTGCCTGGAGGAGGAATCCCTGTGGCAGAGCACCGGACTTGAAGAACGCCTGGGGCGGTGCAACTGCGTCTTGTAAAGCTAAAAGGGGATGCAGAATGGGGGAAGACCCTTATTTGCAGAAGCTAACCTGGTTCAAGCAGAACGAGAGGCCGGAGGCGGTGCTCTTGGTGGCGGACGACCCGGAGCGCATCAAGCTCGTTGTCGCCTGGACCAACCTGGAAGTTCGGCGCCCCGGGAAGCTGACAGAGCTCAGGGGCGAGTCCGAGAACGAGGTGTGGGAATGGCTGTGGAAAAACACCAAATATTCCCGCACGGAACTCGTAGAGAAGATCGGCATCTCCTTCTCCGAATCAGGCTTGGAGAGTAAGCTGAGGCCACTCATCGGGAATCGCATCCTTTACCCCGACGGCACCGTGAACTCCTTTGTTCAGCGCTACCTTCGCGAGCAGGTGCTCAAGCTTTTCGAGGCAAAAGCAAAGAGGCCTGCCAAGAAAGCCTGATAGCAAACGGGAAAACGGTTCTGACATAGCATAATCATCCATCAGCAAGGGACAATTCGAACGGGATGTTTAGCTACGTTAGAGTCTAACCCGTATCCCCATGTTCGTGCAGTGGTGACCTGGCGTTCTGGGTGTAACATGAAGGGGGAACGGAGACGCTTCCCCTTTTCTTGTCCGGCCAGTAGTCAGCCGATTCCCCGTACACGTTTCTTCCCTGTTTCCTCTTGCCCATGGCTTGACTTACTCAATCAGCAAACACATAATGTGCCCAGGAGTTGTTGTCTGATGTATGACTTCAACCAAGCTAGGTTCACCGCTCTAGTTGCCGAGAGTGTGCCAGAAAAGGCTATCCGAGAAGCCATTTTCGAACTTCTTGATTTCTCCCACAAGCACGCTCTCAAGGTTGTAGGCGGGAAAGACGACAGAACATTCCACTACATTGTTAGCACCTCGGGTGGTTCTGCCATGTTGTTCTATTGTGATTCAGCTGGTGGTGTTTCGATAGCTCTTGGTAATTTTCCTCAGCTACGTCCACGTGCAGTTCAACGTTTTGTTCGCAAGCTGGGCGCGCTAAGCCCTGCGTTTAAATATGTCCAACGTTTTGAAGATAGACGTAGAAAAGGTGGTACACAGCTTTTCTTGATTGAGGAAACGCTTGTGGACCCTAGAACCATGGCGGCATTCAAAAGAGGCGTGCTAGAATTGCAGCGAGAAATCGAATTGTCTGGTTACACCGCTCAGTAGCGGCAACGAGGCAATTCAGACTACTTCGCCATATTGTTGTTTGACCAGGTGCCTCTAGCTTGCTCTGTTTCTCTGTACGCGTGGAAGGGCAAACATCCCCATGTTCGTGCAGTGGTGAGGGGGGCTGCACACCCTCCGTTGCATCTCCCCACTTGGTATGGTAAAAACTCCCTGTAACCCCTGAGGGGAGGTGCCACCGTAGCTCAGCCGGAGCAGCCCATAGCCACCCTGTTGGAGGAGAAGCGTCGCTTCCCCCCACCGGAGGACTTTCGCCGCCGGGCCAACATCCACGACCCCTCGGTGTACCAGCGGGCGCAGCAGGACCCGGAGGCCTTCTGGGAGGGCTTTGCCCGGGAGCTGTTCTGGTTTCGCCCCTGGCACCAGGTGCTGCGCTGGGAGCCTCCCCACGCCCAGTGGTTCCTGGGCGGCCACACCAACCTCTCCCATAACTGCCTGGACCGTCACCTGCCCCACCGGGCGGATAAGCCCGCCCTGCTGTGGGAGGGGGAGCCGGGGGAGGAGCGCTCCTTCACCTACGGGGAGCTCCACCGGGAGGTGTGCCGCTTCGCCAGCCTCCTCAAAGACCTGGGGGTGAGTAAAGGGGACCGGGTGTCCCTGTACCTGCCCCTGCTCCCGGAGATGGCCATCGCCATGCTGGCCTGTGCCCGCATCGGGGCGGTGCACAGCGTGGTATTCTCCGGTTTCAGCCCCGAGGCACTAAAAGAGCGTATCAACAACGCCGGCTCCCGGCTGGTGGTCACCGCCGACGGGGCCTACCGCCGCGGCCAGCTTCTGAGGCTCAAAGAGTCCGCCGATAAGGCCCTGGAGGGGTGCCCCTCGGTGGAGAAGGTGGTGGTGGTGGACCGGGCGGGCCAGGGGGCACCCATGACTCCGGGGCGGGACCTGTGGTGGCACGAAGCCGTCGCCGGGGCCTCCCCCCACTGCCCCGCCGAGCCCCTGGACAGCGAGGACATGCTCTTCATCCTCTACACCAGCGGCACCACCGGCAAGCCCAAGGGGGTGGTACACACCACCGGGGGCTACATGGTGGGGGCCTACGCCACCACCCGGTGGGTGCTGGACCTCAAAGAGGATGATGTATACTGGTGCACCGCCGATATCGGGTGGATAACCGGCCACAGCTATGTGGTCTACGGGCCGCTGCTCTGCGGCGGCACCACCCTGATGTACGAGGGAGCCCCGGACTACCCCGCCCGGGACCGCATGTGGCGGCTCATAGAGAAGTACCGGGTGAGCGTGTTCTACACCGCCCCCACCGCCATCCGGGCGGCCATAAGCTGGGGGAGGGAGTGGCTCCACGGGCGCGACCTCTCCAGCCTGCGCCTGCTGGGCTCGGTGGGCGAGCCTATCAACCCCGAGGCCTGGATGTGGTACTGGGAGCGGGTGGGCGGGGGCCGCTGCCCCATAGTGGACACCTGGTGGCAGACGGAGACGGGCATGATTATGCTCACCCCCCTCCCCGGCCTCACCGAGCTCAAGCCGGGCTCGGCCACCCTGCCCTTCCCCGGGGTGGAGGCCGATGTGGTGGATGAGAACGGCCGGCCCCTGCCCCCGGGCCGTGGGGGCTACCTGGTGCTCACCCGCCCCTGGCCGGGTATGCTGCGCACCATCTACGGCAACCCGGAACGCTACATCCAGGCCTACTGGAGCCGCTTCCCCGGCCTCTACTTCACCGGGGATAGCGCCCGCAGGGACGAGGACGGCTACATCTGGGTGCTGGGCCGCACTGATGATGTGCTCAACATCGCCGGCCACCGGCTGTCCACCATGGAGGTGGAGAGCGCCCTGGTAGCCCACCCGGCGGTGGCCGAGGCCGCCGCCATCGGCCGCTCCCATCCCATCAAGGGGGAAGCCCTGGTGTGCTTCGTCACCGTCAAGGTCGGCACCGATGGCTCCGCAGACCTGGAGGGCCCCCTCAAGGACTACATATCGCAGAAAATCAGCCCCATCGCCCGCCCCGACCAGATAATCTTCACCGCCGAGCTGCCCAAGACCCAGAGCGGCAAGATAATGCGCCGCCTGCTGCGGGACATCGCCGAGGGCCGGGCGGTGGGGGATGTATCCACCCTGTCCGACCCCAGCACCATCCTGGCCCTGAAGGAGAAGTATAAAGAGGCGGCCTAAGAAGCGGCGGGGGTCCCCACCCGTCCCTGGCGCACATCCTCAAAGAAGCCGAAAATCTCCCCCATCCTGGAGAAGGGCCAGGCGTGTGCCCAGTCGGCCAGCTCCCGGTACACCAGGGGGTAGCCGTACTTGCCCAGCACCTCCCGGGCGGAGTGGGCGAACTCCACCGGGATTATCTTGTCCAGTGTCCCGTGCAGGATATACACCGGCAGCTTGCGGGCGTGGGCGAAATCGTGCCACGGCCAGGGGATGAAACCCCCAGCCACTGAGGCCAGGGCGGCAAACACCTCTGGGTTGGACAGCCCGAACTCGTAGGTAAAGGTGCCGCCGTCGGACACCCCGGTGAGGAAGACGGCCCCCCTATCCACATTGTACATGGCGGCTACCTCCTGGAGGGCGGCCAGCATCACCTGGGAGTCGCTGAAGGTCCAGGTGACAACCATGGACTTGGGCACCAACACCAGGTAGCCCTTGCTCTTGGCCTGCTTCAGGTAGAGCCATATGAAGTCGTGGTCGTTGCCGCCGCCACCGTGCAGGGCCACCACCACCGGCCAGCTCCGGGAGGGGGTGTAGTTCTCAGGCACATAGAGGGTGTAGCGGGGGGGCTCCGGGTCCCAGTTGCGGTACATGAGTCCCACCGACACCTCGGGTGGGGGGTCGGGCCGGGTCTCCAGCTCCTCCAGGTTGGCCCGGGCCTCCGGGGCCACCCAGTGGCCGGCGAAGCCCGGTATCTGCAGGCGCAGGGAGTAGAGCAGTCGCATGGCCTGGCACATCTGGCCCCGGCTGCCCCGCAGGCACAGTATCCACTCCTCGGGGCGGATGGGGTGGCAGAAGACATCGCAGCTCCGGGCCAGGTGGCCCCAGGCCTGGAGGAACTGGAGGTGGAACTTTTTCAGCCCCCGGGGCGGCTCCAGCCGGGAGAGTAGCTCCTGCTTCTCTGCCAGCACCGCCCCGTAGCGCTCCTTCACCTGGGCCTGCATCTCGGGCAGGGTGCGGATGCGGAACTGCTCGTAAAAGCCCTCCATACCGTCCAGGTAGTCCGAGGCCACCCGCCCCATCTCCTCCACCGCCGAGAGGTATTCCTTCCTGGTCATAAGCCACCTCCGCCGTTAAAGCATAGTATGCCTCAGAGCGGGGGATGGGGCAAGCCAGACGCTCCCCGTTCACTGGAGCAGGTCGGTCTCTTTGCCTGATATCCTGGGGTGTGCCAGGTAGAGGAACTCCTGGCGGGCGAAGGGCCATTCCCTGGCTTCTCGCAGCATCTCGACGAACTCGCGGGCGTCCTGCTGAGACCTGTGGGCGGAGATG
>JAZGBK010000041.1:0-7206 GCA_036476365.1 Dehalococcoidia bacterium | reverse complement strand
GCTGCCCGGAGTTGAGGATGCGCCCCCAGCTGGCCACCGTGGGGTCGCCCAGGCCGATAAAGCTGAGGGCAGACTCGGCCACGATGATGCCGGGGATGGAGAGGGTGGCGATGACGATGATGGAGCTCAGGGTGTTGGGGATGAGGTGGGCGAAGATGATGCGGGCGTCGCTGGCCCCCAGGGAGCGGGCAGCCAGGATGAAGTCCCTGGTGCGCAGAGATAGGGCCTCGCTGCGCACCAGGCGGGCGGTCCCCGTCCACCCCGTGAGGCCTATCGCCAGGATGATGAGCGTCAGGCTGGGGCCGTAAAGATACACGATGATCACCAGCAGCAGGAAGAAGGGGAAGGTCATCATGATATCGGTGAAGCGCATCAGCACATTGTCCACCCATCCCCCCCAGTAAGCCGATGACACCCCGATAACCGCCCCCAGGAAGATGGCGATGCCCGTGGCCAGCAGCCCTACCAGGAGGGAGACCCCGGCCCCGGAGACCAGCATGGCCAGCATGTCCCGGCCGTTGTCGTCGGTGCCCAGGGGGTGTGCCCAGGTGCCGGGGGTGAGCCGGAACTGGAACTGCTCCGTCTTCAGGTCATAGGTGGACTGCTCTATGGTGAAGCCCACCGGGGGCAGGTTCTGGGCGCTGAAGTCCACCGCCGTGGGGTCCGGGGTGAACAGGGGCCCCACCAGGGCCGCCACGGCCAGGAGGAGGATAAAGCCCAGCCCCCACAGGGCGGGACGCCGCCGCCTGGTGCGCTGCCAGTAGTGGGCGGTGAGGCGGCGGTTGGTGTAGAGGGGCAGCACCCCGTAGAGGGCGGCCAGGGTGGCCATGAACAGGTACAGGTAAGACACCGGCGGCACCACCCGCAGGGAGAACAGTATATCCATCCCCAGCCCCAGGGCATAGAGGAACATGAGGGATAGGAAGACCCGCCCCCGCCTCCGGCGCAGGAAGGGCACCAGCCCGGCCTCAGTCATACCTCACCCGGGGGTCAATATAGGTGTAGGCGATGTCGGTGGCCAGGTTGGTGAGCAGGACAATCAGGGAGCCGATGAGGGTCACCGCTATCACCACGGCGTAGTCGTTGGCGAAGATGGCGTTGAAGGATATCTGCCCCAGTCCGGGGATGCCGAAGATGATTTCCGTGAGGTAGGCCCCGCCGAAGACGATGCCGCCCAGCCCCCACATGATGATGGTGATGATAGGCAGCATGGCGTTGCGGAAAACATGCTTGACTATCACCGTGCGCTCGGGGAGCCCCTTGGCCCGGGCGGCGGTAACGAAGTCCTGCCGCAGGTTGTCCAGGGTGGCGGAGCGGGCGTAGCGGGTGTAGCCGGCCATCATGCCCGTGCCCAGGGTGATGACCGGCAGCACCAGCGCCTTGAGGTTGGCCAGGGAGAACAGGGCCAGGCTGGTGTCATAGTAGGTGGTAAACCAGCCCAGCTTTACCGAGAAGAGCAGGATAAGCATGATGCCCAGCCAGAAGTTGGGCACCGAGATGCCTAAGAAAGAGAGGAAGGTGGCGATGTAGTCGGTCCTGGTGCGCTGCTTCACTGCCGAATACACGCCCGCCGCCAGGCCCAGCAGGGTAGCGAAGAGGAGGCTCAGGAAAACGAGCTGAAAGGAGTAAATCCAGTGGCGGCGCAGCAGTGTCATCACCGGCATGCTAGTGCTCAGCGACCACCCCCAGTCCCCCCGCACCAGGTTCACTACATAGTCCCAGTACTGCACATAGATGGGCTGGTCCACCCCATAGCGGGCCTCTATGGAGGCTATCACCTGGGTAACATCCTGCCCCTTGGCCGACATGTTGAGCAGGTACCTATCGGCGGGGGAGCCGGGGGCCACCCGCAGCAGGATGAAGGTGATGGTGACGATGCCCCAGGCTATGATTACGGCGTAGAGCAGCCGCCTGAGGATATAGTCTCTCATGGCCTCCGGCCACCCCCCAGCCCCCTCCTAACCCACTGTGAACGGTCTATACCGCCTGTCACTCGGCGAAATACCATAGATGGGAGTTCCACCCCATGTTGATGCCCGGCTCTATGGGGCCCTGCACCTCCTTGGAGAGGCCGGTATTGGCGAGCTGGAAGGCCAGGAAGTCGGCGGGCAGGTCTTCGGAAATCACCTGAGACAGCCGGGCGTAGATTTTCCTCCTGTTCTCCAGGTCTACGGCCTCCACGGAGCGGACCCGCTTAAACAGGGAGTCCACCTCCTCGTTGGAATAGCCCCAGAAGTTGAGGCCGCCCTCGGTGGTGAAAAACACCTGGGAGCCTGAGGGGGCCACCGGGTTGGTGCTCAGACCTATCACCACCAAGTCCCACGGCTCCTGGCTCACCGCCTCGGGGCCGTTGTTGAAGCGGGGTTCCTCCTCTGAGCCGGGCACCTTGTTCATTATGTATTGCCGCAGCTCCGTGGCCCAGGGGACGAACTTCTTCTCTACTTCAATACCCAGGTCGGACAGCTCCTGTTTTATCAGGAAAGTCACCGACTCCCGGGTCTTGTTCCCCGAGTTGGTGACCACGGTGAACTTGAGGGGCTCGCCGTCCCTGCCGTGGACCTCTATGGAGCCGTCCTCCTGGCGGCTGCCATACCCCGCCTCCAGCAGTAGCTCCCTGGCCTGCTCCTTGTCGTACAGGGACTCTATGCCATACTTGGAGACGCCTTCCTCCGTGTACCAGGGTGAGGGCCCGGGGATGAAGCTGAAGGCGGGTTCGCCGAAGCCCAGCAGGATGGACTGGATGAGCATGTCCTTGCCTATGGCCATGGACAGGGCCCGACGCACCTTCTGGTCTCTGAACCCCTCCCAGCCGTTGTGCCGGAAGTTGAACAGCACCAGGAGGTAGCCGCTGGTGGGCCGGGTATAGACATTGATGAGGTCCATCTTCTTGAACCTGGCCACCTGGGGGGGGTCTATGCTGGCGGCGGTGATATCCCCCGCCTCCAGGGCGGCGTGCATAGCCGCCGGGGTGCCCAGCAGCTTGATTATGCGCCTCTCAAAGTAGGGGGAGCCGTCCTCCTGGCCCAGGTAGAAGTCCGGATTGCGGGTCGTCACATACTTATCGTTGCGCACCCACTCCTCAAGCCTGTAGGCGCCCAGGTTGCCGGTATAGGTCAGCTCGTTGAACTCGGGGGCCTCGGTGAAGGCCTTTATATCCCCCTCATACTTCTGGACTATGTGCTTGGGATAAGGGGTCAGCGAGAGCAGGGCGTTGTCAATGAACTCCGGGTCCACCGTCTGTCGGGTGATGGTGAAGATAGTGTCGTTCACCACCCGGGGCTCTACGAACACCGTCTCGCCGTCCACCTCTTCCTGCCAGTCGCCCTTGTAGTTATAGTTCAGCCAGTCGGCGAACATGAGGTCCTTGAGGGTATAGACATAGTCCTCGGCGGTAACCGGGGTGCCGCCCGTCCATACCAGGTCGTCCCTGATGGTGATGGTATAGACCAGTCCGTCCGGGGAGACCTCTATGGGCTTCGCCAGGTGGTACAGAACCACATTGTACTGGTTATCGTAGCCCCCCAGGGAGTCCAGGGCGGCGCCGGCGTAGGAGAAGGAGGCGCTATCGGCGGCCAGAATATAGTTGAGGGTCTCGGCGTCCCCCGCCGAAGAGCCGGAGATGTAGGTGCCGCTGGCCTGGCGTATAGCCTTGGGGGTGGGGGTGGGCTGAGGGGTAGGCATTGCGGCAGATGTAGGGGCCGGGGAGAGAGTGGGGGCTGGTGTAGGCGCTGGCGGGGGGGTAGGCTGGGGAGTGGGGGAGGGCTGGGCACAGGCCCCCAGCACCAGGAGCAAAGCCAAGCCCAAGACCGCAGCCATCCGGACCCTGTCCATATAAGTCACCCTCCAAAGGTTTTGCTACTAACCAGTTTACTCCGATTTGTACGGCGTTGGAAACAATGCGCGACCTCAAAAGGTCCGGCGCCGCTGGGAGCGGGGTTTCCTGAAGTCAGGATAGGCCCTGCTCCCCGGCCGCCTCCTGGAGGGCGGCGGCATATCCCTCATATGTGTGGCGGTCGAACAGGACGAAGTGCACCTCTTCCAGGCCCGTTCCCCGCTCCAGCATAGAGAGCACCGCGCCCAGGGCCACCCGGGCAGCCATGTCCACCGGATAGCCGTAAACGCCGGTGCTGATGGAGGGGAAGGACACCGTCCTCAGTCCCTTCTGGAGGGCCAGGGCCAGGCTTTCCCGGTAGGCGGAGGATAGGGTCTCCGCCTCACCCCGCCCGCCCCCATGCCACACCGGGCCCACGGTGTGGATGACATGCCGGGCGGGGAGACGGCCCCCGGTGGTGATGACCGCCTGGCCCGCCGGGAGGCGGCCCCTCTGCTGTACAATGCGCCGGCACTCCTCCAGAATGGCCGGCCCCCCGGCGCGGTGGATGGCCCCGTCCACACCACCCCCGCCCATCAGGCTGGAGTTAGCGGCGTTGACGATGGCATCCACCTGCTCTCGGGTGATATCGCCCTGGAGCAGGCGCAGGCGGGTGCCGCCGATAGCGACTACCTGGGGCTCAGCCATGGCCCATCTCCTGCCTCAGTATGTCCCAGTAGGCCCCCCGTGCCCCCCGCCGGATGGCTCCGGCCAGGCCGGAGCGGTCATCCCCGGCGTAGTTATAGCTACCGGCCTCATCGGGGGAGGCCAGCAGCAGGAAGCGGGGGTCATCCCCGATGAGGTGCCGCACCAGGGCGAAGGTGTCCCCGCCCAGGGCGGGGGAGAGGTAGAACACCGGCTGGTGGAGGCCGCCGTGTTGCGGGGGCTGCAAACCACTGCCGTCCTGGGCGCCGTCCTGGGCCAGAAGGCGGCTAAGGGGGGTGCCGGGGTACACCCGGACCCCCACCGCCACCCCCACCAGTGGCAGCTCCAGGCGCAGGGCCTCCTCCACGGTGGCCCGCACCGAGTCCTCGTCCTCTCCGGGGCCGCCCACCAGCAGGTCGCACATGAAGTTGAGCCCCGCCCGCCGCAGCCCCGCCGTTAGGCGGGCCACATCCCCCCGGCGGTGCTCCCGTCCCAGGCGACGGAGCTGGGGGTCGTACAGCGAATCGACCCCGAAGTTTATCCCGGCGCAGCCCGCCCGGCGCATGAGCCTTAGCAGTTCGTCGTCCCAGGGCAGGGGGGAGCAGTAGGTGTACCAGCGGATATGCTCCCCCAGTCCGGCACCGATGAGGGCCCGGCACACCGCCTTGGCGTGGGCCAGAGAGGTGTTGAACTCGCTATCGCACAGGTGGAAATAGGTCACTCCCTGGGAGACCAGGTAGGCGAACTCGGTGGCCACCGTGGCGGGGGGGCGCAGGCGCAGGCGGCGGCCCTTGGCCACCGGGTCGGCGCAGTAGATGCAGCCCCGGGGGCAGCCCCGCTGGGTCTCCACCCCCACTATGGCCCCCTCGTCCTGGTAGCGCCGGTTATCAAACAGGGTGCGGCGGGGAGGGGGCAGGAGTTTAAGGGGGGCTGGGGAGCGGGGGTTGGCTGTCACCCGCCCGCCCCGTTGATACACGAGGCCGGGGGTGGCCCACGGCTCCTCCCCCCTGAGGAGGCTGCCCGCCAGCAGGGCGGCCGCCACCTCCCCGTCCCCGGCGATGCCCATGTCGGCCCCGGTGGCCTCCAGCACCCCTGAAGGGGCCACCGAGAAGCCCACCCCACCCAGCACCACCGGGGCGTCGGTGTGCCTCTTCACCTCGGCCACCACCTGGCCTATCCAGGGCAGGAAGCTGAGCCCGGTGGCCAGAGAGCAGTCGTCGGTGTTGCGCACCGAGAGGCCCACGGCCAGGGGGTGGAGCCGGGACAGGGCCGGCCCCAGGGCACTGAGGCCGCCGGGTTCCAGGGCCAGGTCCACCACCTCTACGGCCACCCCGGTATCCCGCAGGCTCTCCCCCAGGTATTCCAGCCCCACCGGGCTCACCGGAGGCCGCACCACATTGGTGTTCACCAGGACAAAGGGCCGCATGGCTGGCCGGGGCACCTCCCGCCGGATTATAGCACAGGGGAGGCGCTGGCCCTTGGAGCTCCCTGGGGGATATAATAGAGCCTTATGGCCCAAGCCCAGCTACAACCCAAGCGGCGATTCCACTACGCCTGGGTGGTCCTCGGCAGCGCCATGACCATAAGTGGTATCTCCTCGGGGGTGAGAAACGCCTTCGGTGTTCTCATAGACCCCCTGGTGGAGCAGTATGGCTGGAGCGTGGGTGCCATATCGCTGGCCTACTCCCTTGAGTTCCTCTCAGCAGTAGGGGTGTCGCTGGCGGCCGGTGTCGCCGCCGATAGAGTAGGGGCCCGCAAGGTGCTCCTGGTGACGGTGGCCGCCTTCACTTCGGGGCTGATGCTCACCGGCACCATCACCCAGCTATGGCAGTTCTACCTATATTTCGGTGTCCTGGCCGGGGGGCTGGGGATAATGGGCAGTGTGGTGGTGCCGGTGATGGTGACCCGGTGGTTTGCCCGGAGGACGGGGCTGGCCCTGGGAGTGATGTGGGGCTCCATGGGGGCAGCCGGGGTGGTCATCGCCCCGCTACTTAGCTGGCTCATCGCCACTGCGGGGTGGCGGCAGGGCTTCTTCATCCTGGGGGCCGCCGTAGGCACGCTGATGCTGCTGGCAGCCCTCTTTGCCCGGGGCCGGCCCCAGGAAAAGAATATGCTGGCCTATGGAGAGGAGGCAGCCACGCCGGGTCAAGCCACGGCTGCCGCCGCTGCCGCCCCCATCACCTTCCGCTTTGTGCGCCGGACACCCGCCTTCTGGCACCTTATCAACATCCATTTCCTGGGCTGTGTGGGACACTCGGTGTTCCTGGCCCAAATAGTGTATATGGCCATCCGGGGCGGCATAGCCCCCCTGACCGCGGCCGGGGTACTGAGCACCATTGTCGGCTTCTCCATATTCAGCCGCTTCGGGACCCCCATGCTGACGGAGAGGGTGGGCGGGAAAAGGACGCTGGTGATGGCGTTCATCCTCCAGTCGCTCCCCATTCTGCTCCTGTTCTGGGCCAGCGAGGCGTGGCAGTTCTACCTGTTCGCCGTCATATTCGGCGTGGGCTTCGGTGCCGAGATGCCCGCCTTTCCCATCATCAACAAACAGTACTACGGCACCAGTGCCCCTCTGAACACCGTTTACTCCTGGCAGCTGGCGGGTGCTCTGACAGGTATGGCCCTGGGGGGCTGGCTGGGCGGGGCGCTGTATGACTGGACCGGGGCCTACACCTGGTCCATAACGGCAG
>JAZGBK010000040.1:0-4384 GCA_036476365.1 Dehalococcoidia bacterium | reverse complement strand
CGTGGGCGGGGATTCTATAGAATAGGGGCGGAAGGGGGTGCCCATGACGGCTGTCTCTGTCGATAGAATCCGCAACGCTGTGCTGCTCTCCCACTCCGGAGCGGGCAAGACGACCCTGGCGGAAGGTATGCTGTTCACCACCAAGGCTATCTCCCGTCTGGGTAAGGTGGACGATGGTACTACCACCTCGGACTACGAGCCCGAGGAGGCCAAGCGAAGGATCAGCCTCAACCTCTCCGTCCTGCCCTGCACATATCAGGAGCACAAACTCAATGTGCTGGACGCCCCCGGCTATGCCGACTTCATCGGGGACATGAATGCCGCCACTCGGGTGGCCGAGGGGGCAGTGCTGGTGATAGATGCCGCCGCCGGGGTGGAGGTGGGCGCCGAGATGGCGTGGGGTCTCATGGATGAGGCCGGCCTGCCCCGGCTTATCTTCATCAACAAGATGGACCGGGAAAACGCCGATTTCTTCAGTATCCTGGAGGCGGTGAAGGCCAGACTGGGGGCCAAGGCCGTACCCGTGCAGCTCCCCATCGGCGCCGAGTCCGGTTTTCTGGGGGTAGTGGACCTGGTCACCGGTAAGGCCCACACCGGCGCAGATGGCCAGGAGGCGGAAGTGCCCGCTGACATGGCAGATGCAGTCACCTCCTACCGCGACAAACTTATTGAGGCCGCCGTGGAGAACGACGACGAGCTCATCGCCAAGTACCTGGAGGGTGGTGAAATAAGCGAGGAGGAGCTGCGCCGGGGGCTGGAGCAGGGTGCCCGCCAGGGGCAACTGGTGCCGGTACTGGCCGGCTCCGCCATCAAGGGCATAGGGGTCTCCTCCCTGCTGGATGCCCTGGTGCGCTATCTGCCTTCCCCCGCTGATGTAGCACCGCCGGAGGGGGTGGAGGTCTCCCCCACCGCTCCCCCGGCCGCCCTGGTTTTCAAGACCACCGCCGACCCCTATGTGGGCAAGCTGTCCTATTTCCGGGTGTACTCCGGGGTCACGGCCTCCAACTCCCAGGTGTGGAATGTCAATCAGAAGCAGATAGAGCGGGTGGGCCAGCTCTACTTGATGCGGGGTAAGACCCAGGAGCCGGTCCCCCAGGTGACCGTCGGGGACATAGGTGCCGTGGCCAAGCTATCTGTGACCGGTACCGGGGACACCCTGGGCAGCCGGGAGCACCCCGTGTCCCTGCCGGGCATCTCCTTCCCCACCCCCATCCTGCGCCTGGCCGTCCAGCCCAAGACCAAGGCCGACCTGGACAAGATGGGACTGTCCCTTCCCCGGCTCATGGAGGAGGACCCCACCATCCTGGTACAGAGGGAGCCGGATACCAGCGAGACCCTGCTGGCAGGCATGGGAGAGACCCACCTGGAGGTGGCCGTAGAGCGCCTGCAGCGCAAGTTCGGGGTGGATGTAAAGGTACAGGTGCCCCGGGTGCCGTATAAAGAGACCATCACCGTCAGCGCCAAGGCCGACTACCGCCACAAGAAGCAGACAGGGGGCCACGGCCAGTTCGCCCATGTGTTTCTGGAGGTATCGCCTTTGCCCCGCGGCTCAGGACACACGGAGTTCGCCAGCCGCATAGTGGGCGGGGCCATCTCCAGGAACTACATCCCCGCCGTGGAAAAGGGCGTCCAGGAGGCCGCCCACGAGGGTTCGCTGGGCGGATACCCCGTGGTGGATGTTAAAGCCACCCTCTACGACGGCAAGGAGCACCCGGTGGACTCCTCTGACATCTGCTTCAAAATCGCCGGCTCCCACGCCCTCAAGGAGGGCCTTGCCCAGGCACAGCCGGTGCTCCTGGAGCCAGTCATGAAGCTACAGGTGCAGGTGCCCGAGACCCTCACCGGGGACATCATAGGAGACCTCAACACCAAACGGGCTAAAGTGCTGGGGATGAGCCCCCAGGGGGGTACCAATACCATAGAGGCGCTGGCCCCCCTGGCCGAGGTTCAGCGCTACCTCATTGACCTGCGCTCCATGACCCAGGGCCGGGGGAAGTTCACCATGGAGTTCAGCCATTACGAGGAAGTGCCCGCTCACCTGACCCAGCGCATCGTGGCCGAAAAACAGCAGGCTAAGGTCGCCGAGAAGGCCTGAGCCCAGCCCCCCCGCAGGGTTACTCTGTCTCTATGAGGGCGCGCAGGGTCACACGGCCGTCCTGGAGCCGGATTTCCTGCAGGCGCAGCGGAAGCTCCCGGCTTTCCAACTGGGCAATCCCCTGGTCTATGTAGCTGTTCACCTGCTCTGTCACGAGGCCTGGCAGGGATAGCCGCCCCAGGTCTATATCCTCCACCACCATCTCCAGTCGCCCCTCCCTCACCCCCAGCCGTGCCTGCACCCCTACATCTACATCGCCGAAGATGGGCACCTCCAGCGTGGCCACCACCCCTACCTTCCCCTCCCGGAAGGAGACCTGGATTGAGCTTGCCCTGAGGGGCAGCTCACCCCCTTCCTGAAGACGGGGTAGCTCCCAGGCCAGAAAGGAGTTGACCAGGTCTTCACCAAAGGAAAGCTCCACCTGTACCCGGTAGCCCTGGTCAAGCACCTCAATATCCTCCACCACCATGCCAACATCGCCCTGGAGGGGCTGGTCGCTGCCCACCCCAAAGTCCTGGAACTCCAGGCCCATGGTCATGTAGAGGCCCTCCGGGGTGAAGTTCACCCCGGTGACGGCCACCCGTACCGAGGCATCGCCCCCCTTTTGCAGCCGCTCAGCCAGCTGCCTGGCCAGGGAGTCCACCAGGGCCTCGGCCACGGTGGCGTCCACCCGGGCGCTGAGGCCGCCGGGTCCGGTCTGGATGTCGTAGAGGTGCGCCTCAGCCCTGCCCGGCAGAGGCTCCCCCGCAGCGAGAGGCGGTGGGGTATAGGTGCGGTCGGCTGGGGTGGCAGCGGGCAGGAAACGGGAGGACAGGTTGATGAGGACGAGCACGGTGCCAACCATAACGACGAAGGCCAGCCCAAAGCCAGCCGCTACCAGAAGGAGTCCCCGAAACCGTGTCACGGCCCCTATTCTACCACGCCGGCCAGGTATGTACCCGTCTGGACACCACCTGAATCGGTCTGTTGGCCGCGGGTTGACAAGGCGCCCACAAGGCAGCCTATCATGGGGCATCAGCATACAGGAGGCGGGTATGGAAAAGCCGGTGACATTCTACAGCAGAGGGCTGAAGATTGCCGGAGTCCTCTTCTCGCCGGAGGGCTTACCAGCGGGAGAGAGGCGGCCCGGGGTGGTGCTGTGCCAGGGGTTCACCGGCATCAAGGAATCGTTCTTACCCCCCTTCGCCCAGCGGCTGGCCGAAGCGGGCTTTTATGCCCTTACCTTTGACTACCGCTACTTCGGCGAGAGCCAGGGGGAGCCCCGCTTCCAGCTCCTCCCCCACTACCAGGTGGAAGACACCTGCAACGCCATCACCTTTCTCCAGCTGCAGCCGGGGGTGGACCCGGAGCGGGTGGGGCTCTACGGTACCAGCTTCGGCGGTGCTATCGCCTCCTACACCGCCGGAGTGGACGATAGAGTCAGGTGCCTGGTAAGCACGGTGGGCATAGGCAACGGGGAGCGCTGGCTCAGGGGGATGCGGCCCTACTGGCAGTGGCAGCATCTCCAGGCCCGGATAGAGGAGGACCGGCAGCACCGGCTCCTCACCGGCAACTCAGCCTATGTGGACACCCTGGAAATCATGGTCCCGGACCCCGCCACCCAGACCTTCTGGGACAAGACCACCCCCCTGGCCCTCAAGCAACTCCCCCAGTGGGGCACTCAGATAACCCTGGAATCAGCGGAGGCGGTGATGGCCTTCAAGCCGGAGGAGGTGGTAGCCGGCATATCCCCCCGGGCCGCCATGTGGGTGCACGGCACCCGGGATGCCCTGGTGCCGGTGGCCGAGTCCCAGGCTATGTACCGCCGGGCCGCCGAGCCCAAGACCCTGGCCCTGGTGGACTGCGGTCATTGGGAGGTATACCGGGGAGAGCCTTTTGAAGCGGTGGTGGGCCACGCCCTGGGCTGGTACCGCCGCTGGCTATATGAGTAGTCGCGGGCGCTATCCCACCAGCCCTATCCGCACCGCCTTCACCGCCGCCTGGGTGCGGTCCGAGGCCCCCAGCTTGGCGATGATGTTCTGCACATGCTTCTTGACAGTGTCCCCACCGATGAGCAGGGCGGAGGCAATCTCCTTGTTGGTGCCCCCCTCTACCAGTATCTGTAGCACATCCCGCTCCCGAGGGCTGAGCTCCTCAATTCCGGCCACCGTGGTAAGGTCTTCACTGGCCACTGCTCCGGCAAGGTAGCGGCCGCCGCCCCGGGCTTCCCGCAGCCGACCGGCCTTGATGCACGCGCCGCCGTTGTTTGCCGCCCGGATAGTTTGAATAAGCAACTCCCGGGAGGCATCC
>JAZGBK010000004.1:0-3955 GCA_036476365.1 Dehalococcoidia bacterium | reverse complement strand
GGTGTGGGGGGCGTCCCCCCCTCTTTTCGATCGGGTGGGGGGGGTGGTAAGAAGCGGTAAAGAGTGGCGGCACGAGCCTTTTCAGAGGGCGAGCCTCTTCTGCTTGCCGGCCTCCAGTATGAGGAGGGTGCCGTTGTCTATGGGCTGCCAGCCGGGTGTATCGTCCAGGGGCTCCGAGGCAACGGTGGTCTTGTGCCGGGTATGTTTTACATAAAGCGAATAGTACTCCAGGTACTCGGTCCGGGGCTTGGTCTGGCGCAGGGCGTAGAGGCGGTGGCCATCGCTCATAATGAAGTTGAGGGAGGTGTGGCGGAAGCCCACTCCCTGTTGCAACACAGTTAACAGGTCGTCCTCGGTGCGGTCCCAGTTTTGTGCCAGCCAGTGCAGGAACCTCTCCGAATCGGTGGTGTCCTGCCCTGTAGCATCGGATGGCAGGTCAATATCGCCGTTGTGGGCCAGCACCAGGTCGCTCCTGCGGAAAGGGTGGGCGTTGGCATCGCATACGGCCATGCCCGGAGAGGCCTTGCGGGCGTGGCCTATGAGGATATCGGTGGTCACAGCGCCTGCCACCCGGCGAAAGGAGGGGTCGGTAGCGGCGTGCTGGCCCCTTTTCTCTACCTCCATGTCGCCGCCCTGACGCCAGGCCAGGCCCCAGCCATCATCGTGGGGTCCCCTGTCGCCGGGCAGCCGCCAGCGCCGGCCGTGCTGGCTGAGCCACAGCAGGCTGTGGGGGGCCGTGAGCAGTTCGTGGTCCGCCGGCACTGGTGTGCTGGCAATCATGCCCACCATGCGGCACATCTCAGGCTACCTCCACCCCACGCCGCTCTGCGGGCATCC
Source organism: Dehalococcoidia bacterium (assembly GCA_036476365.1). Classification (GTDB taxonomy): domain Bacteria; phylum Chloroflexota; class Dehalococcoidia; order JACVQG01; family JAHKAY01; genus JASLQE01. The sequence continues at coordinate 3,118 of JAZGBK010000004.1, read as the reverse complement.
GGCCCACTGGATGGGGGCTCTCACAAGAGCGTAAGGTATTCTTCAGCTCGTACTCTGTTACCTGGGTGCGGTAGCGGTCCCACTCAATTCTCTTGTTGGCCAATAGGTTGGCAAAGACATGCTCACCCAGGGAGCGGCGGGCCAACGTGCTGCTCTCGGTGAGGGAGATGGCCTCCCACAGCCTGCCGGGTATGGTGCCTATGCCCTGCCGCTCCCGCTCTGCGGGGCTCATCTCAAACACATTTGCCTCTACCGGCTCCGGTAGCTGGTAGCCCTTCTCCATCCCCTCCATCCCTGCTGCCAGCATGACGCTGAAGGTCAGGTAGGGGTTGCAGGCGGGGTCCGGTGAGCGGTACTCAATACGGGTGAAACCCTCAATAGAGGAGCCGTCAAAGCCCATGCCCTCTTCCAACGCCCTTTCCAGTTCGGCTATGGTGATGGCGAAGCTCTTGAGGAAGCCCAGTATATCGGTGAACCATAGGCGGATGAACTTCACATCATAGTCCCGGGCGGCCTGGAGCACGAAGCGCCGGGCCTCTTCCCGGTCTTTGGGCACGGGTTGGTGTAGCATGTTTTCCTCCTGGGGATTTCTGTTTATATGAAAGCATAAAGCAGGGTTCCGGTCAACGGGCAAGGAATGGTCCGTGAAACACTGCGGGGCGGGGGACTTGCGAAAAGGGGAGCGGAGGAATAGAATATGAGTTTGCGGGCTTAGCCCCGAAATTCAGCCCAGGAGGGGGGATTGAATGCGTTAGGCACCCAGTTGCTGCTGGAGATGCGTGGCTGTGACCCCGGGTTACTGGATGACCTGGGGTACATTCAGGATGTCCTGTTGGAGGCGGCGGTGGAGATGGGGGCAAGTGTTCTGGGACACAGCTTCCACAAGTTCAGCCCTCAGGGGGTGACGGGCATAGTGGCCATTGCTGAGTCCCACCTGGCCATCCACACCTGGCCGGAGTATGGATATGCCGCCGTGGATATCTTCACCTGTGGTAGTGTGCACCCGGACCGGGCCTCGGATGTTATCGTGTCGCGAATGCGCCCCCGGGAGCCGGCCGTCTTTGAGGTGAAGCGGGGCATCCAGGTGGCTACCAGGGAGGACTCCCTGGCGGCCCTGAGTGGGGAGCATGAGCGAGGAATCTGACCGTTGGCTGTATGAGAATATAACCCCCGCCATAGCCCAGCGCACCAGGGTAGAGGCCGTCCTCTACCGGGGGCACTCAGCCTACCAGGGCATTGAAGTGCTGGAGCTGGCCGAACTCGGCCGTAGCCTCATCCTGGACGGGAAGACCCAGTCCACCGAGGCGGACGAGTTCGTGTACCACGAGGCCCTGGTGCACCCGGCCCTTATTGCCCACCCCGGGCCCCGCCGGGTGTTTATCGCCGGCGGTGGGGAGGGGGCTACCCTGCGCGAGGTGCTCCGCTACCGCTCTGTGCAGCAGGCGGTGATGGTGGACATCGACCAGCAGGTGGTGGAGGTGTGCCGCCGCTGGCTGCCCCGCCACCATCAGGGGGCCTTTGAGGACCCCCGCACCCAGCTCCGCTTTGAGGATGCCTTTAAGTTCCTGGCCGACTCCGAAGAGCGTTTTGACGCCGCTTTCCTGGACCTCACTGACCCGATAGAGGAAGGCCCTGCCCATCCCCTGTTTACCCGGGAGTTCATGGAGCTGGTCCGGGACCGCCTGACCCCTCAGGGGGTGATGGTGGTGCAGGCCGGGCCCGCCCTGGCCATCAGCCACGGCAGCTTTACCGCCATCAGTCACACGGTAGCCGATGTTTTCCCCCAGGGCTTCTCATATATAGCCTCCGTCCCATCGTTCGGAGGCCAGTGGGGCTTTGCCCTGGGCTCCCGGGGGCCTGACCCCGCCTCCCTCTCCCCCCAGGAGGTGGACCTCCGGCTGGCCCAGCGGGTGGCCGGAGAGATGCGCTTTTATGATGGTGTGACCCACACCGGCATGTTCAGCCTGCCCCGGTACCTGCGCCAGGCCCTGGCCAGGGAGGACCGCCTCATCACCAGCCAGAGCCCCATGTTCGTCCCCTGAGCCACCCTTTCTGCTCTTATCTGGTTAAGCCACAAGCGACGCAGAAGTATTGGGGTGGAAGTCTATGTGGAAAGCCTGGGACCGGTAGCCCCTTCGAAATATGGAGCGGGAGACCGGACTCGAACCGGCGACAGTCTGCTTGGAAGGCAGACGCTCCTATGCGGCTTCTGCCAGCTTTGAGCCAAGAGCGTTCCAAAGCTGCTGGAAGGTAGGGGAATCGGGGTAAGCAGGCACCCCTTTTCTCACCAGTCACCTCTATTGTATGTTTGACCTCAGAGTACTGCGCAAAGACGGTTCTGCCAACAAAGCAGCTGATTATGAGCTAATTAGTTCCTTTCATTCTACAAAAGCCCCTTTGCAGGCATACGCCCAAGCCCAGAAGGAGACCTTAGACACTTGGGGCGGCCAAGAGTGGGGGCAGGTCTATATTAGGGTTCAGCCCCCGATGCGGGACATCTTGGTGCCACAGTTGGGGCAGGCGCCACGCGTGGCCGGACGGCCATTCTTGAGGGTAACCTTCTCCGGGTTCTTCATCTCTCGCTTGGTCCGGCATTTGAAGCAATAGCCCTGAGGCATTAACCACCCCCTCTTTTAGAGTTGGTTAGAATGTAGCCCTTACATAGGCCTATGTCAAGGCTCCTACGGTTTGTGGCCCAGCCGCGTCGCTGAGGGCTGGCCACAAACCGCAATGCTCTTGCCCGAGAAGCCGCGCGGTTTTACTCTTCGTCCAATTGTGAGGTACAAGTGGCCCCGCTATCCGCTTTGCAAGAGGGTCAGCGTCACCGGCACCGTCCGGGGGGTGTTGGTGGCCCCAGGGGCGGATATGGTGATGGTGGCACTGTAGCTCCCGGCGCTCAACCCCGATATGTTCACGGAGACGGTCACGGTGTCCGTATCGGACTGGCCCGTGGAGGAGCCGCTGATAGGGCTCAGGCTGAGCCAGACGGCGTCATCGCGCACCGACCATCTGAGGTCGCCACCTCCCGAGTTCCATACCTGTAGGGTCCGGCTGGATGGACTGGGCCCGCCCTGGGTGGCCGTGAAGCTGAGGCTGGCCGGGTTGTAAGCTATGGTAG
>JAZGBK010000039.1:0-3772 GCA_036476365.1 Dehalococcoidia bacterium | reverse complement strand
GACATCGCCATCGGGGAAGAGGCCGTTCAGAAAGGGGGTAGCTAATGATGGGGAATCCCACCGACTTTCATAATGTAATTCCTATGGTCATTGAGACCGGTGCTCGTGGGGAGAGGGCTTTTGATATTTACTCGCTACTGCTCCGGGAGCGCATCATCTTTCTGGGCAGCCCTATTAACGACTATGTGGCCAACCTGGTCATCGCTCAGCTTCTGTACCTGGACCGGGAGGACCCGGAGAAGGACATCAGCCTTTACATCCACTGCCCCGGCGGTGTCATCAGCGCCGGGCTGGCCATATACGATACCATGCAGCTTATACGCACCGATGTGTCCACCATATGCGTAGGGCTGGCGGCCAGCATGGGCACCGTCCTGCTGGCGGGGGGGGCCAAGGGCAAGCGGTTCGCCCTGCCCCACTCCACCATTCATCTCCACCAGCCCATGGGGGGTGCCCAGGGCCAGGCGACGGATATCGCCATAGCCGCCAAGGAAATCCTGCGCATGCAGGACCTCCTGCGCAACATCCTGGTAGAACATACCGGACAGAAGTTAGATAAGATTGCCCACGACACCGACCGGGACTTCTACCTCACCGCCGAAGGGGCGATGGAGTACGGCCTGGTGGACGAAATCCTGGGGAAGCGGGAGTCAAAGGGAAAGTGACCCTCGTGCGCGGAGCAACTCCTCCTTGGTGGGCAGGCCGGGACGGGCACCCAGTTCCCGCAGGCTGAGCACGGCCAGCACCTCCCCCAGCCGCGCGCATTCCTCAACACCCTCTCCCCTTAGCAACCCGTAGAGGAACCCGGCGGCGAAGGCGTCTCCGGCGCCGGTGGAGTCCTTTACCTCCCCGACGGGAAAAGCAGGGGCCACCCGGTGCTCCTGGCCCCGCTGGTAAACGGTGCATACATCATCGCCGCCTCCGGAGGTGACCACCACTGTCTGGCAGCCGGTTCCTATGCACCGACGGGACGCCGCTGGTAGTCCCTTGCCGGTGAGCTGGCGGATTTCGTCCCGGTTGACGAAGAGCACATGGCTGCGGGCCACCAGGGGCGCTATCTGGTTCCAGCCCCTGGCGGCGTACAGTGCCCCGGGGGCAAGGCTCAGCCTCACCCCGGGGGCCAGGGCGGCTACCAGTTCATGCTGTAGGTGGAGCTGCTCTTCTCCCACGAAGGCGGAGAGGTGCAGGTAGGCAGCTTGATTGACATAATCCATATCAATATCGCCGGTGGAGAGGTGGCTGTTGGCCCCGGGGAGTACGTACAGGGTGCGGCGGCCGTGCTTGTCCACCAGTGCCAGCACCTGACCGGAGGGCAGGCCCTTCTTTACGGCTATGTGGCTGGTATCCACCCCGGCGCTGTCCAGGCCGTTCACCAGGGTGTGGCCGTGGGCATCGTCCCCCACCACCCCCAGGAAACCGGTGCTCACCCCCAGGCGGCCCAGGGCGTAGATGGTGTTGGCCGCCGAGCCTCCGGGCGAGCTGCGGTACTCCTCCACAGGGGTCTCTCCCTCGGATAAGATGGTCTCCACCCGGTACAGGTGGTCCAGGTTCATGGCCCCCATGCCCACCACCTTGGGTGACATAACGCTCACCCCAGCATGGCGGCCCGGGAGCGCACCAGGCGGCGGACCTCCCGGTGGACGGGTAGGGCGGCCTCGTAGTCGCCCCCCTCCAGCCAGTGGAGGCGGCTTCTGTGGCCCTTCTCCTCCTGGCGGGACACCCATTGGCGGGCCGCCTCCCTGCCCCCCTGTCCCCAGGCCTCCAGCAGGGGGAGGATATCCGAGATGTGGGTGGAGGCTAGCCCGCAGGTGGCGTAGGGGAGGGCGTACTGGTTGGCATTGAAGGCCACCGCCAAGCCCCCCTCCCGGTCCACCGTCTCCAGCATGCGGCAGTCGGTGATGCTGTCCCCCACCGCGGCCACCTCCGAGAGGGGGAGGGGGGATAGGGACTTGAGGGCGGCGACTTTGCGCCACCCCCCCACTGGCTTCACAGCCTCCATGAGGTGTGCCAGGAAGGTGGTGGGCAAAAGCTCATAGAAGAAGTTGTCCAGCCGCTGCTTGACGAGGGCATCGTCGGTCTCGGGGCGAAGGGGGGCTATCTCCGCCTCGACGCCGGTCACCGCCGCCTCCACCCCTGGGGGCAGGCCGTCCTCCGCCTCTGGGGGGAAGGGGGTGGCGGCCACCCTCTCCGGTGGGATGCCTATGCGCCGTGCCAGGGAGTAGGCGTAGGGATGGTAGGTGGTGGTGACGAGGCCCACTCCCCACCCCAGGGAGTGCAGCCGGGAGACCGTCTCGGCTGCCCCTGCCACCAGCCCCGCCTTCTCCGCTAGCTCCTCTATGTGGCGGCGGCCGATGCCGTGGTGCAGCAGGAAGGGGAGGATGAGGCACAGCGTATCGCCGGGCTCGTAGCCCTCCCGGCCCTCCAGAGTGAGCAGGTCATCGTAGCGGCTGATGACCTCAAAGACGCCCTCGCCGCCGGGGAACAGCCCCATGAGCTCGTAGGCGTTGTCGTTGGGGGACAGGGGGCCTTCCAGGTCAAAGGCGATGAAGGGCATCAGCAGGCTATCTGGGGGTCAATGAGGCCTCTCAGCCCCGGGCTGGCATTGTGGCGGAGCTCGGCCAGCTCCCGGGCGGAGTTCTGGTACTGGAGGTATTTCTCCCTGAGGTGGGGTGGCAGGGATTCCGGGTTCAGGGGGCGGCCGTCCAGGCGCACCTTTGGTCCTGCCTGGGCCTTCAGCTCCCGGTCTATCTGGCTCCTCAGCCTCACCATCTGTCGTTTGAGCTGGATGGCCTGGGCCATCAGCCGCTTCTCGTCGTCGCTAACCGCCATGGTCGCTCCTTGTCAGGGACTCCTCCACCTCTCCGGTCAGGTCATAGCCGGGGATGGCGGCCCGGCGCTGGTCCACCACTTGCCCACCCTCTATTTTAACCCCTCCCTGGGCCAAAAGCCTAATGGTGGCCAGGATGAGGGGGAACTCCCGCCGCAGCCCCTCCCGGCGGATGAGGCGAAAGAGGGGATGGGCCTCCCCTTGGGTGGCTTTGATTTGAGCCACGGACTGGCCGGCCGCCTCCTGCCACAGGGGGTCAAAGGCCCCGCCCCGCAGGGAGAAACGGCAGAAGGCCACCGGCGGCCCCTGGTCCAGCTCCGGGGTAGCCAGGTGCATCATTACTCCGGTGGCTTCCGCCCGCTGCTCCATTAGCTGCCAGGTTACCTCCTGATAGGTGCCTTTGGGGCCGCCGGGGGCGGCGGGGTGGAGGTTTATCATGTTGAAGCGGCGGCACAGCAGGGGGCTGGCGATGAGCATGTACCCCGCCAGTAGACAGATGCCGGGGCGGAACCTGGCCAGTCTTTGTATCACCTGCCGGTCGTAGGTCTCCCTGGCCTGGGGGGTGGGTGGCACAGGCCCCCCCCAGAAGCTCCGGGAGGAGAGGGTGATGATGGGCAGACGGTAGCTGTGTGCCAGCTCAAAAAAGCGGTCGCTCTGCTCAGCCTCGCCCGGCTCCCGGTTGGAGAAGACGAAGGCTATCTCAGCGGATAGCTCCCCTCGCCCGATGGCCTCGTGGACAGCGGTCAGCAGCTCCCTGGCAGCTTCGTCCCGGCCAGTGGAGAACCAGCCTATGCTGAGGGCGGGCCTGATTTCTTGCCCTTCAGTCTGAGGAGCAGGTGTTGCCATGCGCTCACTCCATGCACCCACAGGGGGGTGCGGTGCCCGCCGATTCTGCCCTGGGAGAGGGAGGCCACGAACTCCTGGGGGGTGGAGAAGGGTGGCATC
>JAZGBK010000038.1:0-4273 GCA_036476365.1 Dehalococcoidia bacterium | reverse complement strand
GGTGTCGCCCCTCAGCAGGCTGGATGTGCTGGGGCAGCCGCGGCTGAGGCGCATGACCTTCGCCACCTGGATGCACCGCCGGGACCTGCCCGCCGAGCAGCAGCAAAAACTGAACTTGGCCTACCGGAAGGCCAAGGAGTTTGCCGAAAAGCCGGAGGGCTGGCTGGGGTTCCAGGGCACCAACGGCTGCGGGAAGACCCACCTGGCCGCCGCCATCGCCCACGACCGCCGGGGGCGGGGGGAGCCCGCCATGTTCCTGGTGGTGCCTGACCTGTTAGACTACCTCCGCCACACCTTCAGCCCGGAGAGCCAGACCAGCTACGACGAGGCCTTTGAGGAGGTGAGGCAGACCCCGCTGCTGATTCTGGACGACTTCGGGGAGCACGCCTCCACCCCCTGGGCACACGACAAGCTGTACCAGCTCCTCAACTACCGCTACAACGCCGAGCTGCCCCTGGTTATCACCACCTCGCTGCACCTCAACCAGATTGAGACCCGCTACATGTCCCGTATAGGTGACCCGTCTATAGCTGAGTTCATAGCCATCACCGCCCCCGATTTCCGCATAAACCGCGAGGGGCCGGATATGCGCCCCCCCAGGTGAGGCCTATCTAACGGCCCGCAGCAGCCGCCACATCATGAACAGGGTGCCGGCCACCAGGGCGGCTACCAGCACCCAGAGAAGGCTGCCCATAAACGCCTCCTCCCCCCGGGCCATCCGTATGGAGTTGTAGAGGATAAGGGCCAGCAGGGCCATGGCCAGCACCCTGGTGACCAGCAGCAACCGCAGCACCCACACCCTTATCCCCTCCCCCTGCGACGCGGTAAGCCCCTCCCGCTTTTTGCCCGGTAGGTTGATGAGGGGGCGGAAGTCCTCTACCAGGCCAAAGGCCAGGCCCAGCAGGGTGGCGGGGACGTACACCAGCCCCAACTGGACGGCCCACAGCAGGAGGAGGAGGCCCCGGGGGCCCCACCGGTCCGCCTCCCCGGCGGCGTTGAGGTGGATGGGCACCTGGGTGGGGAGGTCGGGGAAGGCGGTGAGCACTACATAGCTGGTCCACAAGACCAGGAGCAGGGGAATAAGCTCCAGCTTCAGAGGATAGGCCCGCCTTAGTCTTTCCAGCATCCGTTCACCCCAGGGCGCGGCGCAGGCCCCGGATGAACTCCCCGGCGGCGGCGTAGCCGCCGTCCTCCTTTATGAGCTGGATGAGGCGGCTGCCCACGATGACCCCATCGGCCACCGCCGCCGTCCGGGACGCCTGCTCCGGGGTGGAGATGCCGAAGCCCACCGCCAGGGGCAGCTTGGACTTCTGCCTCACCCGGGCCACAAAGCCCTCCAGCTCCGGTGGTAGCTCCTGGCGGGCGCCGGTGACCCCGGTAAGGGATACCAGGTAGATGAAGCCCCGTGAGCGCCGGGCCACCACCTCACTGCGTCCCGGGGAGCTGTTGGGGGCCAGGAGGTAGATGAGGTCCACCCCGTGCCGCTGCCCCGCCGCCTCCAGGTCGCCCCCCTCCTCGGGGGGCAGGTCGGGGAGGATGAGCCCGTCCACCCCGGCCTGGGCCGAGTCCCGGCAGAACCCGTCCAGGCCGTAGTTCAGCACCGGGTTGTAGTAGGTCATGAACACCAGGGGCAGGCTTACTTTTTCCCTGAGTACGGCGGCCACCTCCAGGCAGCGGGCGGGGGTGGTGCCGTGTTCCAGGGACATGAAGCTGGCCTCCTGGATGGTAGCGCCGTCGGCCAGGGGGTCGGAGAAGGGGATGCCCAGCTCCACCAGGTCGGCCCCCCACTCCTCCAGACGGGGCACCAGCTCCAGGGCCGTCTCCGGCCGGGGGTACCCCACGGTTACATAGGGGATGAGGGCCTTGCGGCGCCCGAAGGCCTCAGGGATGCGGCTCATAGCGACTCCTTCACACCCTCACCCCCTGGCCCCCTCTCGGGGGGCGGGATACAATTGATACTTTTCTCCTTCAAGTGGAATGATAGTGGATATCTCCAGTTCTGTGCCCTTATAGTATACCTTCTCCACCAGGAGCCGTAAAAGCTCCTGCTGCTGCGTGAAACCCATCGTATCAAGCCCCTTTCCTATCCTGGAGACCATTGCCCTTACCTGTTCTTCTTGATTCTGGCCCATGGTAAGCAGGGACAGCCTTTTCTCCAGCTCCACCTTCCTCTTGTCCAGGCCTGCCTGCTCCTGTTGCATGCGGGCCATCTCCTCCCGCACCATGAAGTCGGGGTAGAGGTTCTTCCGGTAGCCTTCCACCAGCCGGTGCTGCTCCCCCGGTAGAGCGCCAAGGCGCTCCATACACATCCCCAGCTCTTTCTCCAGCACCTGCCTGGTCTGGGATGAGCCCTCATTTCTCCGTCGCAGCTCTGAGACCAGGAACTCAGGGTCCCTGACAAGGGAGGCTATAGTCTGCCAGACCACCGGCTCTACCGCCTCGGCCCTGACTTCGGGGCACCGGCAGGGAGCAATGCCCCCCTCTGGGCAGGGTATCATGTTGTCCGCCCTTTGCCGGTAGCAACGGTAGTAGGCCACACCTCGACCCCGGTGTCCTCCCATCCTACCCCCGCAGTACCCGCAGAAAAGGATCCCGGCTAAGAGATATTCGTGCCGGGTGTTTCTTCTGGCCCGCTCCCGGTTCTTCTCCAGCCGGGTCTGCACCGCCTGGAAGAGTTCCGTGGAGACCAGGGGCTCCACCGAAAGGCTCGCCCACTCCTCTCGGGGCCGCAGCACGCGGCCGGTCTTGGTCCCCACCGGGGATGTCTTCCTCTTTTCAGGCTCCGTTTTCCGGTATCGGAGCTGGTGGAGAGTACCGGTATAGACCTCATTGCGTAGCAGCCTGCCCAGGGTGCTCACCCGCCATCTCCCTCTCCCAGGGGACTTCACTCCCAGCCTGTTCAGGGTAGCTGCCAGAGTCCCCAGGGACAGGCCCTCCTGGACAAAAGCGTGGAATATGAAGTTCACCACTTCAGCCTTCTCATGGTCCCTCACGAATGTCTGGCTCCCATTGTTATAGGCATAGCCAAAGGGGACTGCCCTTGGGTTCACTACCTTCCCCTGGCGAGCCTTCTCCCTGATCCCTCTAACAGTCCGCTCCCGTATCTTCTCCCTCTCATACTCGGCAAAGACCCCTCTCATGTTGAAGAACATCCGGTGCTCCGGCGTATCCCCCATCTCCTGGGTTATGAACTCCAGCCTAACCCCCAGCCTTCCCATCTCCTCGGCCAGGAGCATCTGGTGCGATAGCTTTCGGGAAAGGCGATCAGGGTCATGGGCAAGAACTAATTCTACCAAGCCTCTCCTGGCCAGATCCCTGAGGCGGCTCAGGGCGGGCCGGTCTAACTCGGAGCCACTGTAGCCATCATCGATGAAGGCCTCTCTGTCCCCATCGGGGACGATCTCCCACTCCTTCTCGCCGCACCTTGTCTTCATGGCCTCCACTTGGCTGGCGATGCCATACTTCTCTGATTGCCTGTCAGTAGATACCCTGGCATACAACCCTGTCCGCATCTTCTCCCTCCTGATATCGGTAGTTATCAAAAACCCATCCGGCCTATGTTTCCAGCATAGGGCAGTGGGGGCAAAAGCCAAAGCAGGTCGGCTTACACCGGACAGAGCCGGCATCGCCCCGTGAAAGCCCGCCTGAGCGAGAGTACTTCTGCCTCCTCCTCTATCTTTGCCTTGAGGTCCGCCATCTGCCGGTAGAGCCGTGCCAGTTCCTTTGCCTCCTCCCACTCTGCCATATCCCTCATCAGGGCAGCCACATTCTGCCTGAGTTTTCCCATTCCCTGTCCCTCTGCAAGAAGATTGGAATAAGCCAGCCACAGTTCCTCTCTGTCTTTTGGGTCTCCCGAATCACTGGGGGGATGTACCACCCGCAACATCTCGGGGTCATATATCGAGCCACCTCTGGTTACCGAGAGGCCACGAGTCAGCAGCACCGGATGTAGGTTGTGGGTGAGGGCTACTCCCGGGGCTTCAGCCAGGGGTGCCATCTCTCTGCTGATACGGTCCCGAAGAGGTAGAATGGCCCTGTCATAGGCCTCCCTGTCCTGGTTCCATCTGTCAAACCAGGCCCACAATGGAGCCTCCTTGGCATGAGCTTCCCTCAGGGCCTGAAGCAGGAGATGTTCCCGCCGCGCCGGGCTTTTCGGCTGCCAAGGTTGGAAGGGCTCCCGTACATTTTCTTCCGGCATCTCCAGGAGCCCCGGCAAGGAGCCCAGCGCTCCAACCAGGTCCTGGAAGTGTAGGAGGAGGGCAGACTTCAGGGC
>JAZGBK010000037.1:0-6174 GCA_036476365.1 Dehalococcoidia bacterium | reverse complement strand
TCGCCCCGGGAGATTGTGTTCACCAGCGGCGGCACCGAATCCGACAACGCCGCCATCAGGGGCGTGGCCTGGGCGCTCCGCCAGAAGGGCAACCATATCATCACCTCCGGCGTGGAGCACCATGCCGTAATTGATACCTGCCACCAGATGGAGAAGCTGGGCTTTAAGCTTACGGTGCTCCCTGTGGACGGCTCCGGCATGGTGCGGGTGGAGGATGTGGAGAAGGCTATCACCGATAGCACGGTGCTGGTGACGGTTATGATGGCCAACAACGAGATGGGCACCATAGAGCCCATCGCTGAAATCGGCCGGCTGCTCAAGGAAATGGCCAAGGGGAAACCCCGCAAGGTGCTACTCCACACCGATGCCGTGCAGGCGGCGGGTGCCCTGGAGCTCAATGTGAACAAGCTGGGGGTTGACTTCCTCAGCCTCTCGGCCCACAAGTTCTACGGCCCCAAGGGGACCGGGATACTGTACATCAGGCGCGGTGCCCCCTTTGTGGTGCAGCAGAGCGGGGGCTCCCAGGAGCGCAACCGGCGGGCAGGCACGGAGAATGTGGCCGGCATCGTGGGCTGCGGGGCGGCCTTCAAGCTGGCTGAGGAGCAGCGGGAGTCCTATGTCAAACACTGCTCCTCCCTCCGGGACAAGCTCATCCAGGGGGTGCTGGCCATAGGGGAGGGGGTGCACCTCACCGGCCACCCCACCCAGCGGCTGCCCAATAGCGCCAGCTTCTACTTTGACGACATTGAGGGCGAGTCCATCCTGCTGAGCCTGGACTTTGAAGGGGTGGCCGCCTCCTCGGGCAGCGCCTGCACCTCGGCCTCCCTGGAACCCTCCCATGTGCTGCTGGCCATGGGCATCCCCGCCGAGCAGGCCCACGGCAGCCTGCGGCTGACCCTGGGCTGGGACAACGATGTGGAGCAGGTGGACCATGTGCTGAACACCCTGCCCGGCATAGTCAGCCGCCTCAAGGCCATGTCCCCCCTGGCCCATCAGAAGACTGGAGGTGGCAATGTATAGCGACCTGGTAATGGACCATTTCCGCAACCCCCGCAATGTGGGGACGATTGAGGACGCCGATGGCGTGGGCAATGTGGGCAACCCGGTGTGCGGCGATGTGATGCAGATGATGATAAAGGTGAAGGGCAACCGCATAGACGACATCAAGTTCCAGACCATGGGCTGCGGCGCTGCCATCGCCACCAGCTCCATCTCCACGGAGATGGTCAAAGGCAAGACCCTGGATGAGGCCCGGGATGTTACCAACAAGGCGGTGGCCGAGGCCCTGGGCGGGCTGCCCGCCGCCAAGATGCACTGCTCCAACCTGGCCGCCGACGCCATCCACATGGCCATAGACGACTACCAGAGCAAGCATAAGGCAAAGACCGCCGCCTGAGCCTGTCAAGAGGTGAGCGGCACTAATGCCTCGGCAGGCCCGCATGTCGCCTCTGGATGTGGCAGATAGCTTGAGTCCAGCTCAGGAGGTGTTATAATGCCAACGCTACCGGAAGAGGCGGTGCAGCTTTTCAACGACCCCAGTGCCTCCAAGGCCATAGCCACGGTGGACGCCGCCGGGGAGCTCAACCTGGGACCCAAGAGCAGCCTGGCCGCTGTGGACCCGCAGACTCCGGCCTTCGCCGATATCTTCGGCAGCCAGACCAGGGAGAACCTGGAGGCCACCGGGAAGGCGGCGGTCATCGCCTTTAAGAACGCTCCCCCCTTCCCGGGGTGGCGGGTCAGGGGGACCTTCCAGGGCTTTCAGACCTCGGGGCCGGCGTTTGATGGCTTCGCCAGGCAGATGAAAAAGGCCCTGAACCTGGATATCCGGGCGGTGGGCATCATCCGCGTGGACGAGGTGTATAACCTGACCCCCCGCCAGGCGGGCAAGAAAGCCGCCTGACTGCGGCTGCCGGCATGGGGACGGGGCGCTAAGGAGCCGGCTGGTACGGTGCTCATACCGGGCACCAGTGTCCCGGACCGGTGCCACTGGCCTTATAATGGAAATACCGGCTAATATCTTGCCCACATAGAAAGAGAGGGGAGACAGGAATGTTTGTCAGGGTTTACTCCGGTGAAGATGGTGAGTCCCACTTCGAAGAGCTTCAGGTGTCCCTTGGGCCAGTGGGGCGTTCCCCTATGCAGGCAGCCACGGGCATCACCTTTTACCACGGTGAGCCGGGCGACTTCACGGACTGGCACAATGCGCCCCGGCGTCAGTACGTCATCACCCTCTCCGGTCAGGTAGAGTTCGGCGTCGGAGACGGGACGGTGCGGCGGCTGGGCCCGGGAGATGTACTGCTGGCGGACGACCTGACGGGCCGGGGCCACACCACGCGGGTGGTGGGCAGCGAGAAGCGGGTGTCTGCGGCCATACCCCTGGCCTGAGAAGGGGAGGATAACAGGATGAAGGTCAAATGGCTGGGCCACGCCTGCTTTCTGATTACCGCCGGCAGCGGACTTAAGGTCCTCACCGATCCCTACGAGGCCGGCTTCCGGGGCCGCATCAACTATGGCCCGGTGAGGGAGTCGCCGGACATCGTCACCGTTAGCCACCAGGACGCAGCCCACAACTATACTGCTGACCTCCAGGGCAACCCGGAAATCGTCCAGGGGGCGGGCAGGCACCTGGTCAGGGGTATTGAGTTCGTGGGAACGCCCTGCAATCACGGCCCGGTCCCCGAGGGAGAGCCGGGCGAGAACACTATCTTCTGCTTCGCCGTGGACGGCGTCCGGCTGTGCCACTGCGGCGACCTGGGCCTTCCCCTGGACGATGCCCACCTGCGCTCACTGGGCCAGGCGGATGTGCTGCTCATGCCCACCGGGGGCCCGCCGGGCGCACTGGAGCTGGAAGAGGCCATAGCCCTGTGGGAGAGACTCCGGCCCGCCGTGGTCATCCCCATGCACTACCGCAACCAGAAGTGCAGCTTCCCCCAGTACGGCGTGGAGGACCTGGTGGGGCTCAGGCCGGGGGCGGTGCGGGCGGGCAGCACCGAGGCCGAGTTTACCGCCGGGCAGCTCCCCACCGGCCAGCTCCTCATCCTGGACCCCGCCCTGTGAGCCTGTTTGCCAGCCGTTTCCTGCCACCCGGATATTAATCCCCAGCCAGGCGGGCAAGAAAGCCGCCTGACTGCGGCTGCCGGCATGAGGGCGGGGCGCCGGGTTTCCCCAGCGCCCCGTTTTGCCGCTTGGTTTCGGGAGCCCTACTCCTTTACGGGTAGGCAGCCGCAACCGCAGCCACAGCTCGTGGGTGCCTGTTCGGGCTTGGCACCTTTCTTGCCTTTATCGGCCATCGCCTCTTACCTCCTTTCCCTTACGATTGGCTCCACCCCGGGCCGGGGTGCAGATTCAAAGCCTCTAAGTCACACAGCCGCAGGGCTCCTGCGGCGGGCACACCTCCTCCTCCCCCATCTGTGTCAGCCTCTCAGAAAGCTCGTGGCGGTAGCGTTCCAGCTCCTGGCGCAGGGCCAGCATCTCCGCCACCCTGTGGTCCACCTCGCCCATCTTGGCGGTTAGCAGGGAGAGCAGGTGGCGGTGCAGGCCGGTGCACCGCCCGTCCACGGCATAGGCCACGATGTCTTTGATTTCCGCCAGGGACAGGCCCAAGAGCCTGGCCCTCTTGATCAGCCGCAGGCGGCCAACATCCTGGCTATGATATAGCCTGTACCCCGATTCGGTGCGCTGTGGCCTTGGCAGCAGGCCCAACCCCTCGTAATATCTGAGGGTCCTGGGGTTGAGCTGCGCCGTGCGGGCCAGCTCCCCGATGGTCAGCCCTGCTTTCATATGCTGCCTCCTGTCTGCCCTGCTTCTCAGCCGACTCTCCTGCTACCATACACCTTCCAGTCGCTGGAAGGTCAAGCCCCTACAAATGCCCGATGTAGGGGCAGGGCTTGCCCTGCCCAGGGACGCAGCCCCCCAGATATAAGTCCCCGGGCGGGTGGGCCAGATGATGCTCGCCAGGTGACTTCCATAGGCACCTGTTGACGGGCGGGGGCGGGCGGGCTACACTGAGGGCCATACCAGGACAAATAAGGGAGGGCACCATGGCTTACCCCAGGAGCACCGATGACTACCTCCGGGCGGACCTGGCCCACTTCGTCCACCCCATCACCGAGGTGGGACAGACCACCGGCACCGTCTTCGCCGAGGGCCAGGGCATCATGCTCCGGGACACCGAGGGCAGGGAGTACATAGACGGCGTGGCCGGGGCCATGTGCGTCAATGTGGGCCACGGCCGGGCGGAGCTGGCCGAGGCCGCCCGGGAGCAGATGCTGAAGCTGTCCTACACCCCCACCTTCCGGGGCAACACCCACACCGCCGTGGTTGAGTGCGCCGAGAGGCTGGCCCAGATAGCGCCCCAGGGGCTGGACCACTTCTTCTTCTGCTCCGGCGGCTCCGAGGCGGTGGAGACCTGCCTCAAACTGGCCCGCCTCTACTGGCACAACCAGGGCAGCGGCAAGTACAAAATCATCTCCCTGTACAGCGGCTACCACGGCGCTACCTACGGGGCCACCACCGCTACCGGCCTCCACCGCATGGGAAAGAACTATGAGCCCCTGGTGCCCGGCTTCATCCATATGCCCAACTACTACTGCTACCGTTGCGCCTTCGGAAAGAGCTACCCCGGGTGCGAGCTCCACTGCGCCCGCTTCCTGGAGGAGGTCATCGTGAGGGAGGGTGAGGACACGGTGGCCGCCTTCATAGCCGAGCCGATGCAGGGGGCCGGGGGCATGATACCGCCCCCCGCCGAGTACTGGCCCATGGTACGGGACATCTGCACCCGTCATAATGTGCTCCTCATCGCCGATGAGGTCATTACCGGCTTCGGCCGCACCGGCAAGATGTTCGCCGTACAGCACTGGGGGGTGCAGCCCGACCTGATGAGCATGGCCAAGGGCATCACCAGCGCCTACCTCCCCTTCGGGGCGGTGGGCATGGCCCAGGGGATGTACGAGGGCCTCAAGACGCCGGGTACCCCCTTGTTCCACCTCTACACCTACAGCGGCCACCCGGTGTGCAGCGCCGTGGCCATCAAGAACATGGAAATCCTGGTGGAGGAGCGCCTGGCGGATAACGCCGCCCGGGTGGGGGAGCACCTGCTGGCCCGGATGCAGGAGCTGGAGGAGCTGCCCCATGTGGCGGCGGTGGACGGCCTGGGGCTGGCCGTGGGCTTTGAGGTGGTGGCGGACAAGGCCACCCGGAGCCCCTTTGACCCCGCTCTCAAGGTGGGCGACCGTATAGTGGCCCAGGCGCGGGAGCGGGGGCTCCTCTTCCGCCTCTTTGGGGAGCGGCTGGGGCTGTGCCCGCCCCTCACCATCACCACCCAGGAGGTGGACCGCATGGTGGGCATCCTGCGCCCCCTGCTGGAGGCCCTGCCCCCCGCCTGAGGGTGGGCGGGGAGGAAAATCGCTGCTGAATGGCCTTGAACTAGTACAGCCAATTGACCGCCGCCAGACGGTGGCTTATAATTGACCAGGGTAAAATGCCTAAGAGGACATATCAACCCAAGAAGAGACGACGGCACCGGGTGCACGGTTTCCTGTCCAAGATGCGTGACCGTGCCGGCAGAAGTGTACTCCAGCGGAGGCGGCTCAAGGGGCGCTGGAGGCTGACTGTTTGAATGAAGCGTCATACCCGACTCCAGGGCCGGGGGCGTTTTTCGCAGATTTACCGAGAGGGCAGCACCTGGAGCCACAGGCTGCTGGTGCTTAAGGTTCTGCCCAACGGACTGCCCGAAAGCCGCTTCGGATTCGCTGTGGGCAAGGCCCTGGGAGGGGCTGTAGTCCGCAACCACCTGCGCCGCCGGCTGCGGGAGATAGTCCGCCACACCCCCACCTGCCCCAACCGGGATGCCATATTCATCGCCCGGGCGGGGGCAGTAGGGGCTACCTTCTCGGAGCTGACGGAGGCCGCCTCGGAGCTCCTGGGCCGCGCCGGTCTGAAGGCAGAGAAATGAAATCGGCAGCATTGGGGCTCATACGCCTGTACCAGCGTGGCCTGTCCCCCGTGCAGCCTGCTCGGTGCCGTTTCGTGCCCAGTTGCTCCCAGTATGCCTGTGAGGCCATCGGCCACCACGGCATCCTAAAGGGGGGAGTCATTATTCAGGAGCCTCCCCCATGCTTGTCGATCTGGGCGTCCCCCCGCATAGGGCGTCCCCCCGCATAGTTTGGGCAAGGC
>JAZGBK010000036.1:0-6473 GCA_036476365.1 Dehalococcoidia bacterium | reverse complement strand
GCCCGGCAGGGCTGGGGATGGCAAAGGCCTCTGGGTGGGGAGGGGAAAAGGGGTAGCGAATGTGGAAATAGGGGGGAAAGCGGTGGCGACGGGGCGGCACCAGGAGCCTTCCCTCCCGGGCCACGGTCTGTCCGTTGCTGATGACCACATGGGGCCGGATGGTGTTCAGGTCGTCCAACAGCATCATATCGGCGTAGCGGCCGGGGGCGATGCCTCCCACCATGTGGTCTATGCGCAGGTGCTGGGCGGGGTTAAGGGTGGCCATCTGGATGGCGGTAACAGGGGGGAAACCCAGGTCTATGGCCCGTTGCACCAGGAAGTCCATGTGGCCCCAGGCCATGGCCTCCGGGGGTTCCAGGCCGTCGGTGATGAGGCACAGCAGGCGGGTGTCCAGGCCGCCGTCCTTGATGGCCGCCACCGCCTCCATCTCCCGGCGGATGCTGCCCTCCCGGATGAGGGTCGCCGTCCCTGAGCGGGCCCTCTCCAGGGCCTCGGCGGCGGTGATGGCCTCGTGGCAGGAGGTGGGGCCGAGGGATAGGTAGGCCTGGAGCTTGTGCTCCCTGGCGCCGGCGGCGTGGCCCTCCAGCACCTTGCCGGACCTGAGCACGGTGGCGAAGATGTCCAGGATACGGGGGTTGCCGTTGAGGGCCGCTCCCCAGTAGGTCTCCCCCAGGCCCAGCACATCGGGCTGCCGGAGCAGCCTGGCCACCTCCCGGGGGCCGAAGGCCCCGGCCTCGGCCGCTGGGCTGGGGGTGGCCATCACCGGTGCCAGGGCCAGGAGCTTGATGGGCTGTCCCCTGAGAGCGGATAGATAGCCCAGCACTCCCCTCATCCCCAGGGGAAAGGCTATCTCCAGGGTCTCGGTGACGATGGTGGTGGTGCCACCGGGGATGGTGTAGCGCAGGAACTGGTCCGGGGTGACCAGGTAACACAGGTGGGAGTGCGCGTCTATGAACCCCGGTGCCAGATAGCGGCCCCCGGCATCAACGATATGCGTTTCCGGCCCTATGCACAGCGAAGGGTCAGGCCCCACATAGGCGATGCGCTCCCCGCCTACGGCCACCCCCTGGCCGGGAAGCAGCTCGCCGGTATAGACATTGACCAGGGTGGCGTTGGTGACGGCCAGGTCGGCGGCCTCCCGGCCCAGGGCCACCCCCATGAGGTGGGTCATCTCGGCGGCGGAGGGGGGTCCGGGCGGGTGAGGTCTCACTACTGTGTCTCCGCCTTCTTCTCCCCACCGGTGATGGTGCCCTCTTCTTCCAGGAGCTCCATGAGCTTGATGGCCTTGCTGGAGCCTACTTGGAGGCGGCGCTGCAAGAAGGAGGCGGAGATGTGGTGGTGCTCCCGGGCCAGGCGGCGGGCCGACTCCAGCAGGGGGTCGGCGGGGGGTTGTGGTTCCTGGGGTGTGGCTTCCCCCGGGGCGGGTGCCTCGGCGGGGGCCGGCTCCGGAGCGGCGGGTACTACCCGGCGTTGCCGCCGCCAGAAGGCCACCAGCCTCTGAATCTCGGCATCGGAGACGAAGCAGCCCTGGAGGCGTTTGGGCCTGGGGGCATCCGTGGCCAGGTAGAGCATGTCTCCCCGGCCCAGCAGCTTCTCCGCTCCACCAGTGTCCAGGATGGTGCGGGAGTCCGTCTGGGAGGAGAGGGCGAAGCTGATGCGGGTGGGGAAGTTGGCCTTTATAAGCCCGGTGACCACATCCACCGAGGGGCGCTGGGTGGCCACTACCAGGTGGATACCGGTGGCCCGCGCCAGCTGGGCCAGGCGGCACAGGTTCTTTTCCGTCTCATCGAAGGCCACCGTCATCAGGTCGGCCAGCTCGTCTATGAACAGGACTATGTAGGGCAAGGGCCACCCGGGGCGCTGGGTGCGGTTATACTCCTCTACGTTGCGGGAACCGGCATTGGCCAGGGTCTTGTAGCGGGCCTCCATCTCTTTGGTCAGCCAGCGCAGGGCCTCCACCGCCTTCTCCCGGTCCACAATCACCGGCATGACCAGGTGTGGCAGGGTGTTGAAGGCGGCGAACTCCACCCGTTTGGGGTCAATGAGCACCATTTTCAGCTCTTCAGGGGTGTTGTAGATGGACAGACAGCAGATAAAGGAGTTGATGCACACCGACTTGCCGCTGCCTGTAGAGCCGGCAATGAGGAGGTGTGGCATGCGGGCCAGGTCGGCCACCAGGCTCTCGCCACCCACCCCCTTGCCCAGGGAGAGGGCCAGCTTGGTGCGGCCATGGAGGCGCTGGAACTGGGAGCTCTCTAAAACGCTCCTGAGGGGCACCATGCCCAGGCTGGTGTTGGGCACCTCTATGCCCACGATGGACTTGCCGGGCACCGGGGCCTCCATGCGGATGCTGGGTGCGGCCAGGGCCAGGGCCAGGTCGTTGCCCAGGGCGGTGATGCGGTCCACCTTGACCCGGGTGCGGGACACCTCCTGGCGGCTGATACGGGCACCGCCCTCGCTGTCCTTCTCCTTCACCTCCCGGTACTTCACATCCCAGCCGGGCTCCACCTCAAACTGGGTAACGGTGGGGCCCACATTCCAGGCCACTACCCGGGCCTCCACCCCGTACTCTGTCAGGGCTTTCTGGAGGGTCTCCGCCCGCCGCTCTACATCGCCGGGGCCGAATGTGCTCAGGATGGTGGGGTCCAGAAGCTCCGGTGTGGGCAGCTCCCAGCCGCTGGGGGTGATGACCGGCGGTGTCGGCCTGGCCTCGCTGGGTTCTGCTGCGGGCTGCTTCTCTTCCTCAGGTGGCAGGTAGGCTGCCGGAAGAGAGGGTTCTTCTACCTTAGGGGGCGGTGCTGGGGTGGGGAGAGGTGGGATAGGGGGCGGTGCTGCCGGTGGCACAGTCCCAGGCACCTGTGGACGGCGGGTGGCCTCTGGCAGCCGCCGGACTCCCCGTATGGCTGCCATCAGGGGCCGCCGCAGTGCCCGGAAGGCCGCTGATAGCCACCGGCCCAGCGCCCTGGAAAGAGCGATGGCCCCCTTCCCGGCCAGGTTTGCTCCCTGTCCTGCGGCCCGCAGAGAGGCCTTGGTCCACCTTGAGGTGGTGGGTGGGGCCAGGAGCAGGAGGCCCAGGTAGGCCAGCAATACCACTCTTACCACTCCCAGGCCCATAGAGGTGCCCGTAATGCGCTGTCCCAGGCTTCCCCCCATGGTGTTTTGGAGTAGCTCTGCGTCACTGCGGAAGAAGGAGAGGATGCCGAACAGGGCCAGCACCAGGACTGCTATCCCCATCCAGCGGTGCCATCGCCGCAGGAGCAGCACCCACCCTTTGAAGGCCAGGACGGCCAGTATAACCAGGGCTATGACAGCCAGCCCTAACCCGAAGGTGTCCAGTAGCCATTCGCCGGTGCTCTTCAGGAGGGCCAGGGCTTCGTCTCCCCACAGAAAGGCCAGGGTCAGGAAGGCGACCAGCAGCAGGGCCAGTAAGGGAAAGCGCCATCTGGAGGATGGCTGGCCGGGGGGCTGGGCCTTGTTAGGCACGGACTGCTCCTAAAACAGGCTCAACTGCTCGGGGGGGGCGGGCTGGGCTTCCATCTTCTCCGCCTTCTCCGCTGCCTCCAGGGCCTGGGGTAGCTTGAGCATGTCCTCCTGGATGACCTTCCTCAGCGACTGCTGGTGGAGGGCGGCTGCCGGGTGGTACATGGCGAAGTGTACCCGTTCCCCCTCCCGGCGCCAGGTACCGTGTATCTTGCCGATGGTCTGGCCGGGGCAGAAGCGGGATAGGGAGTGGCGGCCCAGGGCCACCACCACCTTGGGGTTGACGATGTGGAGCTGGGCGTCCAGGTACTTGCGGCAGGCCTCAATCTCGTCGGGTAGGGGGTCCCGGTTGCCGGGGGGGCGGGACTTGAGCATGTTGCCGATGAACACATCCTCCCGCCTCAGGCCCACCAGTGCCAGGAGCTCTTCAAGGAACTTCCCGGCGGGGCCCACAAAGGGCCGTCCCTGCTGGTCCTCGTGCCAGCCGGGGCCCTCGCCCACGAAGAAGAGCTTGGCGTCCGCCGGGCCTTCCCCAGGCACCCCCTGGGTGCGGCCCTGGGACAGCCGGCAGTCGGTGCACGCCATCACACTATGGGCCACTTCCTCCAGGGTATTCCACCGGTCTGGGTTGGTCATATTTGGTTGGATGATAGCACAGCCCCCCCATTGGGTCAACCAGAAGGAGGTTGTTTAACGACCATGATTGAAGGGCCATATGCTGCGTGGTACACTCTAAGGTGTCATGGGCCAGCGAGTAGTAGTAGCCATGAGCGGTGGGGTGGACTCCTCCGTGGCCGCCGCCCTCCTTGTGGATGAGGGGTACGATGTGGTGGGTGTCACCCTCCGGCTATGGCCGGAGGAGGAAGCGAACGGCCACTCCCATCCCTGCTGCCTCTCCGAGGGGGTCAGCGATGCCCAGGCGGTAGCCCGCTGCCTGGGCATACCTCACTATGTGCTCAACATGGAGGCCTCCTTCCGGGAGCATGTGGTGGACTATTTCTGCGCCGAGTACGCCCGGGGGCGCACCCCCAACCCCTGCCTGGCCTGCAACCGGGTGCTGAAGTTCCACCTGCTGCTGGGGAAGGCCCTGGCCTTGGGGGCCGGCCACCTGGCCACCGGCCACTACTGCCGCATCGCTGTCTCCAACGGGACCTTCAGGCTGCTGCGGGGGGCCGATGGGGCCAAGGACCAGTCGTACTTCCTGTATATGCTGGGGCAGTCGGAGATGTCACATGTGCTGTTCCCGGTGGGTGGGCTTGCCAAGGCCCAGGTGAGAGATTATGCCCGGCGGCGGGGGCTGCCGGTGTCCGACAAGGAGGAGAGCCAAGAAGTGTGCTTTGTCCCCGGGGACTACCGCGCGTTCCTGGAGGAGAGGCTGGCCCCCACCCCTGGCCCGGTGGTGGATGGCGGGGGCCGGGTGGTGGGTGAGCACCCCGGGGTGGCCTTCTTCACCGTGGGCCAGCGCCGGGGGCTGCGGCTGGGTGGAGGTATCCCCCGCTATGTGGTGAAGATAGAGCCGGAGGAGAGCAGGGTGGTGGTGGGGGAGGAGTCAGAGCTATATTCCTCCGGGATGTGGGCCACCGGGTTGAGCTGGACGGGGGAGGCCCCCAGCGGGACGGTGGAGGTGCTGGCCCGGGTGCGGCACCGCTCCCCTCCCGCTCCCGCAGTGGTCACCCCCCGGGACGGCGGGGCTGCCGTGGAGTTCGTCCATCCCCAGCGGGCCATAGCCCCGGGGCAGGCGGTGGTATTCTACTCCCAGGCTAACGGTGGGGAGGAGGTGCTGGGGGGCGGCACCATTGACCGGGTAGAGGGCTGAGTGAGAGGCCAGTGCCCCACCGCCGACGAGGAGATGGCCCTGCTGGTTCAGGGATACCAGGTCATCGCCGGGACCGACGAGGTGGGGCGGGGTGCCCTGGCCGGGCCGGTGGTGGCCGCCGCCGTCATCCTGCCCTTTCCCCTGAATGGGGCCTTATGGGGCCAGGTGAGGGACAGCAAGGAGCTGCCCCCTCTGCGGCGGGAGACGCTGTGCCGGGGCATCCGGGGGGCGGCGGTGTCGGTGGGGGTGGGGGTGGTGGGGCCGGAGGTGATAGACTCCCGGGGCATCGTGCCCGCCACCCGCCAGGCCATAGCCGGGGCGGTGGCCGCCCTCTTCCCAGCCCCCCAGTTCCTGCTGGCCGACTGGATTAAGCTCCCGGAGCTCTCCATCCCCTACCGGCCCCTGGTGAAGGGGGACCAGCGCTGCGTGTCCATCGCCTGTGCCTCCATCGTGGCCAAGGTGTTCCGAGATGACATAATGCGGCGGATGAGCCGCACCTATCCCGGCTACGGTTTCGCCCGGCACAAGGGCTACGGCACCCCCCGTCATCTCCGCTGCCTCCGGGAGAGGGGCTGCTGTCCCATCCACCGCCGCTCCTTTGCCCCGGTGGCGGAGCTGTCTCCTTAAGGTCCGATACGGCGATAGGCGCCGATGGTGAGGTCTGATACCGCCCCCTCCCCCCACTGCCGGGTCATGTCCTCCCCCACCTCCACGGCCTCGGGGCTGTTGAGGACCCCCTCCACCACATCCTCGCCCTCCAGCTCATACATAGTGAGGTATTTGGGGTTCAGCTTGCGGCCCCGGAGTATCTCGTAGCGGGTGCCCTCCATCACCCCCGGCAGGCTGCGGAAATCGGGCAGATGCTTCTGGTTGTACCACTGGTTGAACTCGGCCTCTTTCTCCGGGATGGTGAAGTTCAGCCGCACCACATATATGGTCTTGCCTGGCATACCTTCCCCCTGTGTTATTCGTTAACGCCCGCAATGTAATGCTTGCGGTGCTTTCTGTCAACCGGGCTTGCAGGGAGCTTAGCAAGCCTTCTTTTTACCGCCCGCCCGCCAGGGCTCGGAAGGTGCTACAATTGGCTACGAACATGGGCCCGTATCGGGGTAAGGGGCGCCGGGAGCTGGGCTCCTATGGGGAGGCGGCCGCCGCACGCTTCCTGGAGGGGCGGGGC
>JAZGBK010000355.1:0-3746 GCA_036476365.1 Dehalococcoidia bacterium | reverse complement strand
CCTTGGTCGCCACAACCAGTCTCCCTCCTCGGTTTTTGCTCTCAAAGCGCACCCATTATAAGCTACCCCTCTTTTCTCTGTCAACGCTGGGGCCTCATGGCTACCTTCCCTTCCGGGGTGGGGCTACGGGTCCCATTCCCAGGAGCCGAACTGGGACAAGGTCAGGGTCTTATCCCCCATGGGCAGCGAGATAGTGCCACCTGTGGTGTCCATGAAGCTATGGTAGGTAGTCCCTTCCTGGAGCTCTGCCAGCCCGGTGGCCAGCGGACTCTGGTACACCGACCACCTCTGCGAGGCGGCGTCAAAGCCCAGGACGAAGTAGATATCGTTGCTGTAAGCGGCCATCACGCTGGCCACCGGGGTATTGGCGTCCACCCACGCTATCGTGTTCCAGTCCGGATAGAGGTTGTGCTGAAAGTCTGCCGTGACAAGGGTGGTAGTTGAGGGTGCGTAAATCCAGTAGCCCTTGCCCCTCTCAAGTGTGTCCAGCGCCTGGGTGCTGGGGCCCTGGAAGCTCTGGAGCACTCCCCCGTCATGGATAAAGACCACCACTACCCTGTCCAGGGCCGGGGCAAAGACATCTTCTATCAGGTCAAGGCTGGCCTGGGGGGTAGGGGTAGGCGTGGGCGTGGGGGTGGGCGCGGGGGCGGCCTCCACCTCGGCCTCGGCGTCGGCGATGACGCCCTCATGGAGCACACCTTTCACCTTAGCGGTGCTGCCCACCTGAGGGGTGCCCTCCAACTCCACCACCAGCACCGTTACCGGGCCGGCCACGCCCTCTATCTCCATGGTCCAGGGGCTGGAGTTCTCTTCGCCCTCGGTAATGGCGGTGATGGTGCCCGTGAACCTGCGGGCCTCGGCCTGCACCGCCTCCAGCTTTATCTTCAGCTCGCCCTCGGCCTCGTCCAGGGTGGCCTTAATCTCTACTTCTTCCTCTGCCTGGGGCAGGGCCAGCTGAAGGCGGCCCTGGGAGTCGGTGGTGCCGGCATCCCGGCCGTCAACGGTCACTGCCGCCCCCTCGGCGGGCCCGCCATCTTGGTGGGTGACCACCAGCACCACGCTGGCCCCGGGCTGGGGCTCTCCCTCCAGGCTGAGCTGGAGCTTGCGGCCCGGCTCCTCGGGACGCTGCGCCTTTACCTCTCGGAACTTCTGGTCGGCGCCGCTCTTACCCAACTGGGGCAGCAAGACATACTTGACGCCGCCTTTGGCCTTGGGGCTGCCGGCGGCCACCACCGAGACATCAAACACGAAGTCCACCGGCGTATCGGCGGTGACCTGAAAGGGCTTGGAAATCTGGAGCTTGCTGCTGGGCAGATTTACTTCCACCTCCTGGTTGCCCTCCGTGAGCACGCCGCTCACGGAGTCCACATAGATAAACACCTTGGAGTAGGTGCCCTCGGCGATATTGCCGCTCCATATCGCCTGGGCGTTCTCCCCCACCAGGTCCGTCAGGTCCACTTCAGCCACATCGGGCTCAAACTGTAGCCACTGGGCGCCCTGTCCGGAGCGCAGCACGCCGATGTGGTCGATTTCTACCATCAGGCTGGAGAAGTCGCCGATGGCGTTGGGGGCATCGCTGATAAGGAAGCGGAAGTTATCGGCCACAACGGGGGCCGGTGCCGGTGTAGGGGCAGCGGTCGGCGCCGGGGCCGGTGTAGCTGTAGGGGCAGGTGTAGGGGTGCGAGCCGGGGTGGCCGCCGGGGTGGTCGCCGGCGTGGGGGTAGCAGCCGGTGTAGCTGTGGGTTCCGGTGCGCCACAGGCGGCCAGCACCAGGGCCAGCCCCAGGGTTAGGGGCATCAATATCTTAGCCAACCGCATCGCCTTACCTCCTACAGGGAATCACAATACATTATTATAACGGCCCGCCTCTCTAAAGGATACCCATTGGTGAGGGGGACAGGCAACTCACCGGGTGCGGCGGCAGATAGTGCCGCCTATCGGATGGCCACCCTGGCTACGCCGCTCTCCACCCGCAGGTCAACCCGGTTGGCGGCGGTGGCGAAACCGGGGGACTCGTAGGTTTCACCTGTCTTGGGAAAGCGGGAGGTATCCACATTGAAAGAGGTCAGGCCGGTGCTGGCCGCGATGCGGGCGGCCACTCCCTGGGGGATGGTGATGGTCACATCGGCCGCTCCCACTTTCACCACCGCCTCGGTAGCGCCGGCCCCAGCAGGAAGATGCAGGTTGAGACGGCTGGCGCCCATGTCTATGCGCAGCCGGGTAACCTTGAGGTCGGTCAGGTCCACCCGGGCGTTACTGGCCCCCGCCTTCAGGGTTAGCTCCAAGGGGATGTTGGGGTTGAGGGCGGCCTCAAGCCGGAACCCTCCCTCCCTGAATGGCCACTGTACCCGGCGCCCTGGGGCGCTGAGGTGCAGCACCCCCGTACCGTCCCGTAGCTGGAAGTCCTGCTCCACCTCCGGCCTCCCTTCCCCCTCCACCAGGTTGGGTGAGGTGGTGGGCAGGCTGGCTATGACCAACTCTCCGGCCCCGAAATCAATCTCAACCTCGGCCCTTTCCACGCCCTGGAGTGGCTGGGAGTAGGAGGTGGTTGCCTCCAGCGGTGGGGGGGACTCCTGTATCCATACTGCGGCACCGATGACGCCCAGCAGCACCACTCCGCTAACCGCCAGCACGAGCCACGGGCTGCGCCGCCCCCACAGGATGTTGATGCCCACCAGGATGAGGGCTACGGGCCAGAAACGCCACAGCGTCCCCCACACCTCCCAGGGCACCACCCCCAGGGTCTGGAGCAGGAACACCACCCCCAGGAATACCAGGATGAGGCCGCCCAGGGAAAAGCGCGAAGTGTGTCGCTCAGGTTGCTCCACAGCTATTTCCCCCACCGGCCCAGGAATACGGCCACGCCGATGGCTATCAGGATGAGGGGCCACAGGTTGCCCCAACTCAACCACCAGAACAGGCCCAGGTTGGACAGGAGGAAGAGGAGGCCCAGGCTGACCAGCATGGCCCCGGCCACCATGGCCCCCCGGCTCGCCTCCTGGGGGGAGCGTTCAGGCTCCTCCTGCTGGATGCCCTCGGGGGATATGGCGGCGGGGACGCTCCCGGTGGGAGCGACGATAGCCAGGACGATGTAGAGCAGGACGCCCGCTCCGCTGGCCAGGGTTAGAACCACGAAGATGACCCTCACCAGCACCGGGTCAAGAGCAAAGTACTCCGCCAACCCCCCACACACCCCCCATATCATACGGTTGGTGGTGCTGCGATAGAGCTTCTTGGCCATGGCGTCTGCCTCCCGCTATGCTACCCTATGCTGACTATGGAAGCCTCGCCCATAAACAGGCTCATATCCACCTTCACCTTCTTCTCCGCTGTGGTGTAGCTGGGAGAGGTAAAGGAGAGCTGGCGGAAGATGCCGTCAGCCTTGTTGCCCAGCAGGTTGATGGAGCCGGCGCCTACTTCGGCATGGGCGGAGATGGGAAGGCCAGCCGGCACCAGTATCTGAATCTTGCCCATGCCGCCCTTCACCCGGAGGTTGGTCTCGCCCTCGGGGATACGGGCACGGCTCAGGTCCAGGCGCAGTTCCCCCATTCCGATGCTGGTATCCATGTCCCGCAGGTCCCACTCCCCTTCCCCGATGCGGATATTCCCCACCGCCCCCTGCAAGTGGCCGGGGACGCGTCGCCAGCGCCGGGAGCCCCATAAGATTAGCAGGCCCAGGAGCACCAGTACCAGGGGCCAGAAGATGGCCAACGCCCGGCCAGCGCTGAGGAAGCCCAGGTTGCCCA
>JAZGBK010000354.1:0-2114 GCA_036476365.1 Dehalococcoidia bacterium | reverse complement strand
TATACTAAAGGTGTTTCCAAGCCGCCGACCCCGGGGTGCCGGGGCGGGGGACTATAATGGCTGACCAGACTCCGCTTGGATCGGAAGCCGACCGAGACGGGACATAGCTCAGGACGGTTGCGGCCTTCCCCCAGCGGGGGAAGGCCTTAGCTTTTTAAAGGAGGCGCTTGGGCCAACTCACGGATGTGCCCGGCATAGTGGTGGGCCACTGGACGGACACCGAGGCCGTTACCGGCTGTACGGTGGTGCTATGCCCCCAGGGGGCCGTCGCCGGGGGTGAGGTGCGAGGCTCGGCACCCGGCACCCGGGAGACCGACCTGCTGCACCCCATGCACCTGGTGCAGCAGGTCCACGCCATCGTCCTCAGCGGCGGCAGCGCCTTCGGCCTGGATGCCGCCTCCGGGGTGGTGCGCTTCTTGGAGGAGCGGGGCTATGGCTTTGATACCGGGTCGGCCCGGGTGCCCATCGTCCCCGCCGCCGTGCTCTTTGACCTCAATATCGGCAGCTCCAGTGTCAGGCCGGGGCCGGAGCAGGGCTACCAGGCATGCCTGGACGCCGGGGTGGAGGTGGAGGAGGGTAGCGTGGGTGCTGGCACCGGGGCTACCGTGGGCAAGGTGCTGGGCATCGAGCGGGCCACCAAGGGCGGCCTGGGAACTTGCTCCCTGCGCCTGGGGGACCTCATAGTGGCTGCCCTGGCCGTGGTCAACTCCTTCGGGGATGTGATAGACCCACGCAGCGGCAGCGTGCTGGCCGGGCCCCGGGAGGGGGACAGGCTCCTGAGCACGGTGGAACTGCTGAAGGGCGGGGCGCTGCAGATGCCGTGGAGCAGCACTACCCTGGGGGTGGTGGCCACCACCGCCCGTCTCTCCAAGGAGGAGGCCAACAAGATGGCCCAGATGGCCCACAGCGGCCTGGCCCGCACCATAAACCCCTGCTACACCATGTACGATGGCGATGCCATCTTCACCCTGTCCACGGGCCAGGAGCGGGTTGACATAACTGTGCTGGGCACCCTGGCCGCCGAGGTGATGGCGGAGGCGGTGCTGCATGCGGTGGGGCAGGCCCGGGGGTTGGGGGGGCTGCCATCGGCTGGCGAGCTACCAGGGAACCCAGGGAGCAAGGAGGCATGATGCTTACATTAGGCTTCATTGGCGCTGGCACCGTGGGCACCGCCCTGGCGGTGAGGCTCTCCCAGAAGGGCTACCCGGTGGTGGCTGCCGCCAGCCGCACCTTCGCCTCCGCCCAGCGGCTGGCCGGACAGGTGGACGGTTGCCTGGCCTTTGAGATACTACAGCAGGTCGTTGACGCTGCTGAGCTTGTATTCGTCACCACTCCGGACGATGCCATCGCCGGGGTTGTATCCGCCTTGCGATGGGGCACTGGTAAGAGGGTGGCACACTGCTCCGGGGCTGCCTCCCTGGACATCCTGGAGCCGGCCCGGCAGGCCGGGGCCCAGGTGGGAGGATTTCACCCTTTGCAGACCTTCGCCAGTGCCCAGCAGGCCCTCGATAACCTGCCCGGCTCTACCTTCGGCATCGAAGCCGAGGGCGAGTTGCTGGACAGGCTGGCGGAGATGGCCCAGTCCCTGGACGGGGACTGGGCCCATCTCAAGGGCGAGGACAAGGTACTGTACCACGCCGCCGCCGTCTTCGCCTGCAACTACTGGGTGACCCTGATGCGGGTAGCCACCGAGCTGTGGGGCCACTTCGGGGCCGATAGTGCCAAGGCCACCAAGGCCCTGATGCCCCTGCTCCGGGGTACACTGCTGAACCTGGAAAATGTGGGCCTGCCCCACTGCCTCACCGGCCCCATCGCCCGGGGCGACCTGGGTACCATAGAAAAGCATATGGCCGCCCTGGAGAAGCAGGCCCCGGAGTTCCTCCCCCTCTACCGGGAGCTGGGGCTGCACACCATCCCCGTGGCCCTGGGCAAAGGGCGGGTGGACGAGCAGGGCGCCGAGGCCATGAGGAAGCTGATTGGTTTGGGAACATAGCAGGAGGCATGTAATGAGGACCATGCTTAAAAGCAAAATCCACCGGGCCCGGGTTACCCAGGTGGACCTGGAGTACGAGGGCAGCATCTCTATAGACCGTAGCCTGCTGGAGGCCGCCGAT
>JAZGBK010000353.1:0-2885 GCA_036476365.1 Dehalococcoidia bacterium | reverse complement strand
GGCCGCCGGGTGGGGGGTGGCGGCGGTGGTGGCCGTAGGCTCTGACCTGGAGTCCAACCGGAAGACCCTGGACATTGCCGCCCAGTACCCCGGCCGGGTGTTCCTCGCTCTGGGACTCCATCCATGGGAGCTGGTAAAAGGGGAAGGGGTGGTGGAGCCGGCCCTGGCCTTCATAGAGGAGAACATATCGCTGGCGGTGGCGGTGGGGGAGGTGGGGCTGGACTACAAGAAAGAGCTGGTGCAGAAAGCGGGTAAGGAGCTCCAGCACCAGGTGCTGGAGAGGCTGCTGGATATAGCCAGGCGGCATGATAAGCCGGTGCTGGTGCACTCCCGCTATGCCTGGGGGGATGCCCTGGAGCTGGTGCAGCGGGCCGGGGTGGGGCGGGCCGTCTTCCACTGGTTCACCGGCCCCTCCGGGGTGCTGCGCCGGGTGGTGGAGGCCGGATACTACCTCTCGGCTACCCCTGCCTGTGCCTACCACCAGGAGCACCGCCGGGCGGTGGAGGAGGCCCCCCTGGACAGGCTGCTTTTGGAGACGGACTCCCCGGTGACCTACCGCGACCTCGGCCGCCCCTCCGCGCCCGCCGATGTGGCCGCGGTGCTGGAAGCCGTCTCCGCCATCAAGGGGATGCCGCCGGGCCAGGTGGCTATGGCCACCACCAGGAACGCCGAGACACTGCTCAGGTTTCCGGCACCGGAGGTGCTGTGGAGGTAATACCGGCGGTGGACATCAAGGGCGGAAAATGTGTGCGCCTGGTGCGGGGGGACTTCCGCCGGGAGACGGTGTACTCCGACCACCCAGCGGAGGTGGCGCAGCGCTGGGAGTCCCTGGGCGCCGCCCGCATCCATGTGGTGGACCTGGATGGGGCGGTGGCGGGGGAGCCTGCCAACCTGCCGGTGATTGAGGACATCCGCCGCAGTGTATCCGTCCCCCTGCAGCTGGGCGGCGGCATCCGCACCCTGGAGGCCGTTGAGCAGCTGCTGGGGATAGGCATTGACCGGGTAATCCTGGGCACCGTGGCCGTGGTGCGCCCCGACCTGGCCGCCGAGGCCTGCCGGCGCTACGGAGACCGCATTGCGGTGAGCATTGACGCCGGTAAGGGGGTGGTGTGGATTAAGGGCTGGAAGGAGCGCTCCGGCCTGCGGGCGGCGGAGATGGCCCGCCGGATGGCGGGGCTGGGGATTGGACGGCTCATCTATACCGACATCTCTCGGGACGGCACCCTCACCGAGCCCCACTTCGCCGCCATTGAGGAGCTGGTATCCCAGACGGGGTTGCCCGTCATCGCCTCCGGCGGGGTGGCCTCCGTGGCCGACCTGGTAAGGCTGGTGGGGATAGGGGTGGAGGGGGCCATCGTGGGCAAGGCCCTGTATACCGGAAATGTGGACCTGCCCCAGGCGCTGTCGGCGGTCCAGGCCCTTTCTCTTCAGGGGAAAGAAGGGGGGGCCTGATGCTTACCAAGCGCATTATCCCCTGCCTGGATGTCACCGTCGGCCGGGTGGTGAAAGGGATAAGCTTCGTCCAGCTCCGGGACGCCGGCGACCCCGTGGAGCTGGCCGCCTTCTACGACCAGGAGGGGGCCGACGAGCTGGTGTTCCTGGACATCACCGCCTCCAGCGACGCCCGGGAGATTATGGCCGGGGTGGTGGAGCGGGTGTCCGACCAGGTGTTCATCCCTCTCACCGTGGGTGGGGGGCTGAGGAACCTGGATGACATGCGCCGCATCCTGGAGGCGGGGGCGGACAAGGTGGCCGTCAACACCGCCGCCGTGGAAGACCCCTCCCTGGTGGCCCGGGGGGCGGAGAGGTTCGGCAGCCAGTGCATCGTGGTGGCCATCGACGCCAAACGCAACACCGAGGGGGGCTGGGAGGTCTATACCTACGGGGGGCGTCGGCCCACCGGCAAGGATGCCCTGAAGTGGGCCGAGGAGGCCAACCGCCTGGGGGCAGGGGAAATATTGCTCACCAGCATGGACGCCGACGGCCACCAGACCGGCTACGACCTGGAGCTCACCCGGGAGGTAGGCCGCCGGGTGAGCATCCCCGTTATCGCCTCCGGGGGTGCGGGTGAGCCGGAGCACCTATACCAGGCCATCGTGGCCGGTGAGGCCGATGCCGTGCTGGCGGCCAGCATCTTCCACTACGGCACCCACCCCGTCCGCCAGGTCAAGCAGTACCTGGCCGCCAAGGGCGTGCCAGTGCGGCTGTAAGCGACCGCTTTCGGCAAAAGGATAAGGGTCTTAGCTGACAATTGAAGGCCGCCAAGTTTAGAGGATAGAATGGGGGGTGGAGGACAGAAGGGCTTTGTCAAGGTAGAGGCCCTTTCTGTGGCGGGCATGGCCCGGCTTTAAACCTTCGTAAACCGGGGAGGGCGGGGCAAGCACCGCCCCTACATAAGGGGTGCCCCTAGGACTCGGGGCCGGGGGGTATGGGGGGTGTCCCCCCAGAAACTAATAAACCTTCCCCCTCTCCCTTATCAAGGGAGAGGGGGACCGAGGGGGTGAGGGTCTCACATGATTAAGTTCGACGATAAGGGCCTGGTGGCCGCCATCATCCAGGACGCCGGGAGCGGCGAGGTGCTCATGGTGGGCTACATGGACCAGGAGGCCTTTGACCGCACCCTGTCCAGCGGCGATGTGTGGTTCTACAGCCGCAGCCGCCAGGAGCTGTGGCACAAGGGGGAGACCTCGGGGAACTTCCTCCGTGCCCGCTCCATCTCCATAGACTGCGACGGCGATGCCCTGCTGGTGAAGGCGGTGCCTGAAGGCCCGGTGTGCCACACCGGCAACCGCACCTGCTTCTTCACTCCCCTGTGGGAGGCCGAGGGAACGGGTTAGGGGGCCTTTAACGGCCCTTTTCCTTCCCACCCACCCGCCCGCGAATTA
>JAZGBK010000352.1:0-3160 GCA_036476365.1 Dehalococcoidia bacterium | reverse complement strand
TGGCCCTGGGGGTGGTGGGGGTGCTGGGCATGCTGGTCGTCATCGGCCTCGAGGCAGGCGTTAGCCTGCTGGCCACCACCTCCTTCCACTTCGCCACCAACCCCGAGTTCATCGTCATGCCCCTGTTTATCCTCATGGGTCTGCTAGCCATGAAGGGGGGCATCAGCGAGGCTACCTACGATGCACTGAGTAAATGGATAGGCAAGCTACGCGGCGGTCTGGGGATAGCCACCGTGGGTGCCTGCACCGCATTCGGCACCGTCTCCGGCTCCGCCCTGGTCACCGCCAGCGTCTTCGCCCGGGTGAGCTGCCCAGAGATGAGACGCCACGGCTATAGCAAGGGGCTGGCCTACGGCATCGTCTCCTCCGCCGGGGCCATCGGCATGCTCATCCCCCCCAGCCTGCTGGCGGTGGTCTATGGCCTGCTCACCCTGGAGTCCATAGGCGACCTGCTGATAGCCGGCATCGCCCCGGGGATGCTCCTGGCGGTGGTGTTCACCGGCGGTATCCTGGCGATAGCTTATCTCAATCCCTCCGCAGCCCCCCCGGTAGCCTTCGATATCACCTGGGGGCAGCGCCTCGCCAGCCTCAAGGACTTCTGGCCTATCGGTGTCGCTGGTCTGGTGGTCATCGGCGGCATCTATAGTGGCTTCGTTACCCCCACCGAGGCCGGCGCCTTCGGCGCCCTGGCCATCCTGCTCATGGCCGTGTTCTGGGGTGGCATGCGCTGGCCACAGCTACGCACCGCCCTGAACGAGACGGTGAGCATCACCGCCATGATTTTCCTCATCCTCATCGCCGCCAAGGTCTTCTCCCGGTTCATGATGCTCTCCGGGGTGGCCCCCAAGCTGGTGAACACCATTCTGGACCTGGGCCTCAGCCCCCTGGGGCTGGTAATAGCCATGGCCATCCTCTACCTCATCCTGGGAGCCTTTCTGGACTCCATCTCAATGCTGTCCATCACCATCCCCGTCATATACCCGGCGGTGCAGGCTATGGGAATCGACCCCATGTGGTTTGCCATGGTGGTCATTCTGGCCATCCATGTGGGGCTGATAACGCCGCCGGTGGGGCTGAATGTTTACGCCGTTAAAGCGGTGGCCGAGCCCGATGTCAGCCTGGAGGATGTTTTCCGGGGCACTACGCCCTTTTTCTTTATGATGCTGTTGGCCCTGGCCATCATCATCGCTTTTCCCGTCCTCAGCACCTGGCTCCCGGCGCATATCCTACACTAACAGTGGTGGGGAGCCTGAGCCGGGCCTCAGCCCTCTGGGTCTGCTTCGCCCTCGGGTAGAAGGGAGCTCCAGGGGACGTACTGGGTGCCCAGGGGGGAGAGGGTGGGGCGGCTGTCCACCTCGTGAAAGCAGTCCTGACACTTCTGGAGCACAGCCCAGCCCGTTACTTTGAGCACGGGGTATTCGGCGATGTTCTTACCGTTGCACCTGGGGCAAGTTATCCCCTCCACTTTCCGGCGCTGGGTGAACAGCTCCCTGTCCTGGGGACGGGGGAAGATGGTGGCCATAGCTCAGCCCTCCTGCCTCTGCTGGCGTAGCTCTGCGGTGGCCTCATAGTCCACCTCCAGGGCCTCAGGGTCCTCATCGGGGTCGCCCCGGACGACCACGCCGTAGTCCCGCCGGGCACCCTCCACGGAGACATAGCCATCACGGACATCCCGTTTCACCAGCTCCGTGTCCCTCTCCAGGGGGTCCCCCCAACCGCCGCCACCGGGACTGACGATGCGCAGGATGGTTTCCGGCTTCAGCTTGAGGACCCGGTTCAGGCCCCGGTACCATGTGCCGTTGGCATAGTCCACCTCGTGGGTATCAGGGTTATAGTAGCCCGCCAGGGGCTCGGCATAGCTCTGGTAGAACTCGGCGGGGCTAATTCCGTGGCGGGTAGGCAACTGGCCCTTATCCTGTAGCCGCCAGCTACCCGGGGCCACCATCCAGGCACCCCCCGGTGCCCCCTCCTTGCCTCCCTGGGTGCCCCAGGGAAGTATTCTCATATGGAGGAACAGGTTTCTGGCCTCCATATCGTCCAGCACCACCCGGTCCCACACCACCGAGGTGCCCCCCCGGTGTTTGCCGGGGCCGCCACTGTCCCGGACGAACTCCTTCCTCAGGAAGAGCACCGGGAACTCCTCCTCGGTGGCCTCCACCGAGGGGTCCATGATGTTCTGCTGGGAAAGGGAGACAAAGTGCTCCGCATCCCCGGCATCGGTGGCCCCGAAGGCGCCCAGGGCCACGAAGATGACCAGGAAGAAGCGCTCCCTCCCCGGGCGGGTGTCCCAGCCGTTGCACGATAGCCCCATGTTGGTGCCATAGTGGCCCCCAAAGCCCTTGTCCTTAACTCCGTTGAGCAGCGCCTTGACCACGGCGTTGAAGACGGCCTCAGCGGTGTCAAAGTAAGAGGTGGTGCTGTGAGGGGGCAGGGCGCTGATGAAGGTGTTTTCCGGCAGTACC
The DNA here is from genome assembly GCA_036476365.1 of Dehalococcoidia bacterium. Classification (GTDB taxonomy): domain Bacteria; phylum Chloroflexota; class Dehalococcoidia; order JACVQG01; family JAHKAY01; genus JASLQE01. Next base: position 698 of record JAZGBK010000352.1, on the reverse strand, counting down.
AGATGGATAGGGCGAAAGGCCCCGGAGTTGTTGGGGTTGACGGGGTCAAACAGCCACTTGAAGGCGGTATAGGCGGCGTTGGCGGTATCATATACGGTGCAGTTCATGGATGATTCGGCCACCCGGGAGGTGCCGCTGAAGTCAACCTCTACCTCGCCGCCTTTTTTGGTGACCTTGCACTTTATGGTATAGGGCTCGTCGTTAAAGAAGTCCCCGTCAAGGCCGTCTTCACCGCAGTACTCACCGTCGGGGAGCCAGGAGAAGCCGTGGCGCATGGAGCGCTCGGCGTAGTCCAGGGAATAGGCCATGGCCTGCCTCAGCCGCTCCACCCCGTATTTCTGTGCCATGCCGATAAGGGCCTTCTCGCCGAAGCGCATGGCGCTGAACAGGGCCTGGATATCCCCCAGCACCAGCTGCGGCACCCGGCTGTTGGCGAAATAGAGGTTGAAACCCGGTTTGTAGGGTCGGTTCTTTTTGTACACGGGTACACCAGTGATGACCAGGCCATCCTCCCATACATTGCGCTTTTCCACCGAGTAGCCGCCGGGGACCACCCCCCCCATATCCAGGATATGGGCCTTGGTGCATAGAGCGCCCAGGAACTCTCCCTGATAGAAAATGGGCTTGAAGAAGCCGTTATCGTAGATATGGTTACCCGCCATGTAGGGGTTATTGATGGCAATGAGGTCCCCGTCCTC
>JAZGBK010000351.1:0-5902 GCA_036476365.1 Dehalococcoidia bacterium | reverse complement strand
GAAGTACCATTCGGGACTACCTGGCCAAGAAGGAATGGCTGGCCCACGGCAACGACCAGAAGCGCATCTACCAGAAACTCTACACCATTGCGGACCGCCTGGCAGACTTTCTCAAGGGCAAGGGCTTTGAGACTCTGGGGCTGGAGGCCAACAGCGTCTATCGCCCCGAGGACGGCACTACCGAGCCCAAGACCCAGAGTGGGCTGGGCCTCCTGGTGAAGCTGGTGCCCGATTTCTCCCACCGCTATGGGGCGGTGGCGGCGGGGCTGGGGCGGCTGGGCTGGAGCGGCAACCTGATGACCCCCCAGTTCGGCTCGGCGGTATTCCTGGCCACGGTGCTCACCTCGGCGGAGATGGAGGCCGACCCGCTCCTGGAGGAAGACCCCTGCGACAAGTGCAAGCTGTGCACCACCGTATGTCCCGTGGAGATGATAAGCAACAAGCAGACCATGTCCGTAACCATCGCCGGCAGGGAGTTTGAATACGGCAAGAAAGAGCACAATGCCCGTTGCATCATCGGCTGTGCCGGCTACCACGGCCTGGCGCCCGATAAGAAATGGTCCACCTGGAGCCCCTACCGGGTGGACTACCCCTTCCCCGAGGACGAGGCTGAGCTTATCGACCTGAGCCGCCGGGTGCGGACGGCTGACCCTGACAGGCAGGGCAAGCGGGCCTTCCTTACTCAGCGGGAAAAGTGCTTCAACCCTAACGAGACCTACACCAACACCTGCGGCAACTGCGGGCTCATCTGCTGGGAAAAGCGCGAGGACCGCGAGGAGAACCGCCGCCTGCTGATTAACTCCGGCATCGTAGTGATGACCGCCGAGGGTGACCGGGTAGCGGTGCCCGCCGGGGAGACGGCGGAGATGGATACACCTTATGCGGTGAGGGTGGCGGTGCCCCGGCAGCAGGCCCGGCCGGCGCCCATCCCGGCATAGCCGGCCGGCGCCAGCGGGCCTTCACGGCTGCCCGCCCATAATCAACCGGCACGCTCTTCAGCCCGTTGAGGGGGGCCGTGTAGCAGTCATTCCTCCCCCCCATCCAGTAGATAGCTCCGGGGGCTTCGCCCCCGGCCCCTGAAGCAATTTAACCGGGCGGGCGGGAGAGATAAGATCCGCTAAACACCCTCATAGACAAATCCTCTTCGCTTGACCCCCTTTCCTCCCCCCTGCTATGCTGGGTGCGCTATGGGCTTCAGGGAAAAGCTGAGCGCCGCCATGGCCCGGAACCACAGCCTGCTGTGCGTGGGGCTAGACCCCCAGCCGGAGCTGATGCCGGTGCCGGTGAAGGATGTGGCCCGCTTCAACCGGGCCATCATCGAGGCCACCTCTGACCTGGTGTGCGCCTACAAGCCCAACCTGGCCTTCTATGAAGCCCTGGGCGGGGCCGGGCTGCGGGCCCTGGAGAAGACCCTCTCCTTCATACCCCCCCACATCCCCACCATAGGCGACGCCAAGCGGGGGGATGTGGGACACTCCGCCCGGGCCTACGCCCGCGCCCTGTTTGACGGCCTGGGCTTTGACGCCGTCACCCTCAGCCCCTACCTGGGGTACGACTCCATAGAGCCCTTCCTGGCCTACCCGGAAAAGGCCGTCTTCCTGCTGTGCCGCACCTCCAACCCCGGCGCAGCCGACTTCCAGGGACTCACCGTCTCCCTTCCCGGAAAGGGGGAGCTGCCACTGTACCAGGCGGTGGCCCTGCGCGCCGGGGAATGGGACCGGGAGGGCAATGTGGGGCTGGTGGTGGGGGCCACCTATCCCGAGGAGCTGAGGCAGGTGCGCCAGCTGTGCCCCACCCTACCCATCCTGGTGCCCGGCATCGGTGCCCAGGGGGGCGACCTGGAGCTATCGGTGCGCTACGGGCTGGACCTCCAGGGCACCGGCCTCATCCTCACCGCCTCCCGGGCCATAATCTACGCCTCCCGGGGGCGGGACTTCCCCCAGCAGGCGCGGCACGCCGCCCTGAGCCTGCGGGACCAGATTAACTCCCTGAGGCCCCACCCCACCCCCACCTGAAGGGGAAACATATGCTGCGAGGCGGGAGAGCACTTGGCAATCATCTCCTTTCCCACCCACCCGCCCAAGGATTATTGCCGGGGGGCTTGCCCCCCAGACCACCAGGTGGGCTAAAGCGTGGACGGTAGAGGCGACGCTTGCCTCACCCCGGGGATAGGGGACAGCAGGCTGCCCCCCCAACCCCATCAGCCGGCGGGCAGGGACTGGCCGTGCCAGAATTGACACCACGGGAAGCGTAGGATACAATCTGTTTGCCGCCACTGTGAGGAGACCGTTATGGTAGAGATGTCCATTGATAGCATACGGGTAAGCCTGATGAACTACCAGCGGGTTGTAATCCTCAAGGAAAAGGAGTCCGACCGCTACCTGCCCATCTGGATAGGCCCCGCCGAGGCCGATGCCATTGCAGTGAAGCTTCAGGATATCTCTGTGCCCCGCCCCCTGACCCACGACCTGCTGCGCACCATGATTGAGGTGCTGGGGGCCACGGTGGACTCCATAGTGGTCTGCGACCTGCAGAACGACACCTTCTTCGCCAAGCTCATCCTCAGGAGCGATTCACAGCTACTGGAGGTGGACTGCCGCCCCAGCGATGCCCTGGCCCTTGCCGTGCGAGCCAAGGTGCCCATCTATGCCGAAGACATAGTCCTGGACAAGGCGGGCATCCTGCTGGACAAGGAGACCGGCAAACCCATCATCGCCAGCCCCCCGAAGCCCGGCGGCGAGATGGACGAGGAAGAGATAAAGCGCCTGTCCGCCTTCCAGGAGTTTATCCAGTCGCTGGACTTCGGCGACATGGAAAAGAAGGACAACGCCTGAGGCGGTGCCGTGGACGAGCAGGTAGTGAGACGGCTCATGACCAGCCTCAAGTGCCGGCACTGCGGTAGCCAGTACGGCAGCACCAACATCCAGGTACTGGGCCAACGCAAGGAGCTGTGGTTCCTCAGCGTGCACTGCCCGCACTGCCAGAACGAGGGGCTGCTGGCGCTGTCGGTCAAGAAGAACCGCTCTCCCCAACCGGTAACCGACCTCAACCCCCAGGAGATGGACCGCTTCGCCCGGCTTTCCACCATCTCCACCGACGAGGTACTGGACCTCCACCTACTGCTCCGGGACTTTGACGGGAACTTTGCCGGCACCTTTGCCGGGGAATGACACTCAAACCCTGGCACTGCGGCCCTTAGTCCCCCACCGTCAGGGTTGACCAGGGATGGAGCTTAGTGATACAATTCCCAAACCTGGAGGGGTGGTGAAGGACAGGGGCTGGGTATTTACCCTCATAGGAGTGGGATGGTACGTAGCAATTTCTATCATCCTGGGTGTGATGGTGGGGCTGTGGCTGGACAAAAAGCTCGGCACCACCCCGTTCCTGTCCCTGGCGGGGATAATACTGGGCATCTTTGTGGCCTTCTTCGGCCTGTATAGGATGCTGCTGCCGGGGCTAAAGTCCACGGACGAGAGCGAAGATAAGGATGAGTAGGGGAGAAATTGCGCCTGCCGCTTAAGGTGCTGGTCCCGGTGGGCCTGGCGCTGGTCGCCCTGTTCATAGTAGGGGTCGTCACCGGTCCCCTGGGGTCTAAGTATTTCCCCTGGGAGTCCTTCATGCCCGAGCCGGAGGTGCACCTGCCGGCCGAGCCCGTGTTCCCCGATAGAGAGCACCTGCAGCCCGTCTCCCTATCCGCTGACAACTGGGCCATCACCAACACCATGCTGGCCTCCTGGATAACCATGGTCATCCTTATAGGCTTCTTCTATGCCGCCACCCGTAAGTTGAAGGTGGTGCCGGGCCGCTTCCAGGCCCTGGCCGAGACCATCGTAGAGATGCTCCTGAGCTTCGTTCAGGTCACTGTAGGCAAAGAGCGGTCCAGGGCCGTGTTTCCCCTGGTGGCCACCATATTCACCCTCGTCCTGCTCAACGCCTGGCTGGGCATGCTGCCCCTCTACAGCGCCATAGGCTTTCTGGACGAGAAAGGGCACCTGGCTGGCACCCTGCTGCGTAACGCCAACACCGATATCAACCAGCCCCTGGCCATCGCCATCATCGCCGTGATAACCGTGGAGTACTGGGGCATCCGCCATATCGGTGCCCTGCGCTACCTGGGACAGTTCTTCAACTTCAAGAACCTGCTCAAAGGGCGCCCCCTGGGGTTAATTGACCTCTTCATAGGCATGCTGGAGCTGCTCAGCCACCTTATCCGCATCCTCAGCTTTACCTTCCGGCTCTTCGGCAACATGACGGCGGGCGAGGTGCTGCTGCTCATCGTCGCCTTCCTGGTGCCGTTCATGCTGGCCGTACCTTTCTACGGGCTGGAGCTGCTCATCGGCTTTATGCAGGCGCTTATCTTCGCCGGCCTCACCCTGGCTTTCGGGGTTACAGCCATGACTCCCCACGAGGAGGAGCACAGTTGAAAACGGGGAAGGTTAGCTAAGGAGGTCCTTGATGTTCATTGTGGAAGTGGTGCTGACGGCGGCCATACTAACCCCCCTGATATTCGCCGCCGCCATACTCGCCGGGGTGATGCGCAGCCAGGAGTAGCCCTGGCGACAACTTGTCCTTAGAAAAGCAGAAGGAGGAAAGGGAAAATGCCTGAAGGCATATCGCCTGACGCCATGAAGCTGCTGGCCGCCGGGCTGGCTATCGGCCTGGGGATGGTGGGTCCGGGCATCGGCATCGGCCTCATCGGCGCTTCGGCCATGCAGGCCCTGGGGCGCAACCCCGAGGCCCGGGGGGCCATCCTGCCCAACATGATACTGGCCGCCGCCCTGGCCGAGGCCCTGGGCATCTATGCCCTGGTGGTGGCCATTATCCTGGCCATGCTTGTCTAAACCAGCCAGAAGGAGGGCAGGGTGATTGAGCGGTTTGGTGAGCTGGGCTTCCATCTCCCCAGCCTCATCGTATATGGACTGAACTTCGGCATCCTGTTTACCCTACTCTATGTGGTGGCCTATAAGCCCATCCTCAGGATGTTGGACCAGCGCTCCTCCACCATCCAGGACAGCATGGAGCAGGCGGAGCGCATCCGCCAGGAGGCGGCCCAGGCCGAGGAGCGGGTGAAGGCCCGCCTGGAGGAGGCCCGTAGGGAGGGCCAGGGGATTGTAAACCAGGCTGGCGAGGCCGGGGAAAGGGTGAAGGAGGAGGCCCGGGCCGAGGCCCGCCGGGAGACGGAGTCCATCCTCTCCCGGGCCAGGCTGGAGACCCAGCGGGAGCGGGATGAGGCCCTGGACGCCCTGAGGCAGGAGTTCGCCGACCTGGCCCTCCGCGCCGCTGAAAAGGTCATCAACCAGGCCCTGGACCGTAAGGCCCACCACCGCCTCATAGAGGAAGCCCTGGAGGAGAGTTCCCTGAAGAAGGAGTAGCCTATGCCCCGCGGCGGCTCACCCAAGCGTCATGCCCAGGCGGTGTTCGCCATCGCCTCGGAGCAGGACCAGCTTGAAAAGTGGCTCCAAGACCTGGGACAGCTCAGTCAGCTATCCCGGGACCCGCTGTTTCGGGCTGTTATGGACAACCCCAAATTCTCTCTTCAGGAAAAGCTGGAGCTGCTGCCGGATGAGGTGGCGGGCCTGTCCCCACTGGCGGTGAACCTGCTGGCGCTCCTGGTGGCCCGGGACCGGCTACGGCTGGCCCCCCAGATATATCAAGAGTACGAGAGGCTCCTCAACGCCCGCCAGGGAATAGTCAGCGCCGAGGTGGTAACCGCCGTCCCTATGGAAGCTGCGGAGGAAAAGGCAGTCGCCCGCCATCTGGAGGCCATCACCGGAGGCAAGGTAGTCATCACCACCCGGGTGGACCCCTCCATACTGGGGGGTCTGGCGGCCCATATCGGGGATACCCTCCTGGACGGCAGCCTCAGAAGTAAACTCAAGGCCCTGCACAAGAGCCTGGTAAC
>JAZGBK010000350.1:0-2052 GCA_036476365.1 Dehalococcoidia bacterium | reverse complement strand
TCTAAGCAGCCACCTTGGCCTGCTTGGGGGCCTGTTTGGGGGCTGCTCCGGCTTTCTTGCCCAGGGTCTCCGGCAGCACCTGGTCTATGTGGCCGGCCAGGGTGAAGCTGAGCTCGTCCCTCACCTGCTGGGGGACCTCGGCCAGGTCCTTCTCGTTCTCTTTGGGCAGGACCACCTTCTTGATGCCGGCCCGGTGGGCGGCCAGCACCTTTTCCTTGATGCCGCCCACGGGCAACACCTTGCCCCGCAGGGTTATCTCCCCGGTCATGGCCACATCCTTCTTAATGGGGCGGCCGGTGAGGGCGGAGATAAGGGCTACCGTCATGGTTATCCCTGCCGAGGGGCCGTCTTTAGGTATAGCACCGGCAGGCACATGGATGTGCACATCCGTCTTGTCCAGGAACTTCTCGTCGTAGCCTATCACCTTGGCACGGGAGCGGGCGTAGGTGAGGCCGGCCCGGGCCGACTCCTGCATCACATCCCCCAACGTGCCGGTGAGGGTCAGGCTGCCTTTGCCGGGCACCAGGGCGGCCTCCACGAACAGGATATCGCCCCCGGCGGGTGTCCAGGCCAGGCCGGTGGCCACTCCCACTTCATCGGTCTCCCCGGCCAGCTCGTAGGTGAACCTGGGTGGGCCCAGGTACTCGTGGAGGTCCTCCGGGGTGACGGTCACCTTGGCGGCCTCCCCGCTGGCCACCCTGCGGGCCACCTTGCGGCAGATGCTGCCCAGCTCCCGCTCCAGGTTCCTTACCCCCGCCTCGCGGGTGTAGCGGCGGGCGATGGCGAACAGGGCCTCCTCCGTCATCTCCATGGCCTCGTCGGTGATGCCGTTCTCCTCAAGCTGGCGGGGGAGGAGGAAGCGAGTGGCGATGTGCACTTTCTCGGTCTCCGTGTAGCCTGGCAGCTCCAGTATCTCCATGCGGTCGCGGAGGGCGGGGAGGATGGGGTCGGCCAGGTTGCCGGTGGTGATGAACATTACCTGGGAGAGGTCAAAGGGCACATCCAGGTAGTGGTCCATGAACGAGTTGTTCTGTGCCGGGTCCAGCACCTCCAGGAGGGCGGCGGAGGGGTCACCCCGGAAGTCGGCCCCTACTTTGTCTATCTCGTCCAGCATGAACACCGGGTTGTTGGACTCGGCCCGCCTCAGCCCCTGGATGATGCGGCCGGGGAGGGCTCCTATGTAGGTGCGGCGGTGCCCCCTGACATCGGCCTCGTCGTGGACGCCGCCCAGGGACATGTGGACGAACTTGCGGCCCAGGGCGCGGGCGATGGACTGGCCCATGGAGGTCTTGCCGGTGCCCGGAGGCCCCACGAAGCACAGGATAGGGCCTTTCATGTCCGGCTTGAGCTTCTTAACCGCCAGGTACTCCAGGATGCGGCCCTTTACCTTCTCCAGGTCATAGTGGTCGTGGTCCAGCACCTGGGCCGCCTCCTCCACATCCAGGCGGTCTTCGGTGCTCTGGTTCCAGGGCAGGCTGGTTATCCAGTCCAGGTAGGTACGGGCCACCGAGTACTCCGCTGAGGCCGGGGACATGCGGCCTAGCCGGTCCAGCTCCCGCTCCGCCTCTTTCTTGGCTTCCTCGGGCAACCCGGCTTCGTCTATCTTCTGGCGCAGCTCGTTTAGCTCGGTGGCATGCTCGTCGGTCTCTCCCAGCTCTTTCTGGATGGCCTTGAGCTGCTCCCGGAGGTAGAACTCCCGCTGGGCCTTGGTCATCTCCTCCCTGGCCTGGGACTGGATTTTGCCCCCCAGCTCCAGTATCTCCAGCTCCCGGCTGAGGAAAGTGGTGAGCTTGTGGAGGCGCTCCACCACGTCCAGGGTCTCCAGTAGCCCTTGGGACTCCTCCAGGCTGATGTTGATGTGGGCGGCTACGAAATCGGCCAGGGGGCCGGGCTCGGGTATGTTTATGACGGCGATGTTGAGCTCTTCGGGCAGGTTGGGGGCCAGCTCCACTACTTTCTTGAAGAGGGCTATCAGGTTCTGGGTCAGGGCCTCCAGCTCCGGCCCCTGCTGGGCCGTCTCGGCTATCTCCTCCACCCGGGCCCGGATGTAGG
>JAZGBK010000035.1:0-6967 GCA_036476365.1 Dehalococcoidia bacterium | reverse complement strand
CCATTGCTTTCCCACCCGCCTCCCATAGCTGTAGGAGCGCTGCTTGCTGCGCCTCCGGAGATATCTACGGGACAGGCGAGAATGAAAAGGGCTGCTATGTGACATCCTCCCGTCAACTTGAATCCCGACCTTGTTCGTGGTACAGTAGCCAATTGGGAAATCTTTTACTAACTGTCAGGTGAACCATGGCGTACTCTCCCATCAGCGGCGCTGAGGCTACCTCGGAACAGACGGAGCTGAGGGCGCGTCTGGATGAGGTACTTGCCCCCCTGGAACGCGGCCCCTCCAATGTCATTGTGGCCCTGCAAAAGGTCCAGGAGGAGCTGGGGTGGCTGCCCCAGGAGGCCTTCCTCCGTATAGCCAGCCACCTCCGGGTGTCTCCCAGCGAGGTCTACGGCGCTGCGACCTTTTACGCCCAGTTCTATCTCACCAAGTCGGGCAGGAACCGTATTATGGCCTGTCGCGGCACCGCCTGCCATGTGCGGGGGTCATCCCGGGTGCTGCGGGCCATAAAGCAGGAGCTGGGTATAGAGGAAGGGGAGACTACCCCGGACGGGGAGTTCACCCTGGAGACGGTGGCCTGTATCGGTGCCTGCGCCCTGGCACCTACCATGATGGTCAACAAGGAGACCTTCGGCAAATTGACTCCGGGTAAGGCCCTGGAAGTCCTCTCCGCCCGCAGGACGGGGGCCGGCCGGTGAGCCGGCAGGAGAACGGACACCGGGTTATATTCGTGTGTCAGGGGACCGGTTGTGTCTCCAACAAGTCGGAGCCGGTGCGGGAGGCCCTGGAGGCGGAGGTAGCCCGCCACGGGATAGGCGACCGGGTACAGGTGCGCTTTTCCGGCTGCCACGGCTTTTGCCAGCAGGGCCCCATCGTGGATGTGAAGCCCGAGGGCATCTTTTACGCCCAGGTGCAGCCGGAGGATGCCGCTGAGATTGTCCGCAGCCACCTGGTGGAGGGCAAGCCGGTGGCCCGTCTTTACTACCAGGACCCGGTAACCGGGGAGACCATAGCCCGTTACGAGGACATCCCGTTCTACAAGACCCAGAAGCGGCTCATCCTGCGCAACTGCGGCCACATCAACCCCGAGCGGATTGACGACTATCTGGAGGTGGGGGGGTTCAAAGGGCTGAGGACAGCGCTGCTGGAGATGACCCCGGAGAAAGTGATAGAGGAGGTGAAGCTCTCGGGGCTGCGGGGGCGGGGTGGGGCCGGCTTCCCCACCTGGCAGAAGTGGCAGTTCTGCCGCTCCTCCCCCGGTGACCGGAAGTTCGTCATCTGCAACGCCGATGAGGGTGACCCGGGTGCCTTTATGGACCGTTCCATCCTGGAAGCCGACCCCTTCGCTTTGATAGAGGGGCTGGCGATTACCGGATATGCCATCGGCGCCAGTGAGGGCTTCATCTATGCCCGTGCCGAGTACCCCCTGGCGGTAAAGCGGGTGCTCCTGGCCCTGCAGCAGGCCCAGGAGCGGGGCTTCCTGGGGGAGCGCATCCTGGGGTCGGACTTCAGCTTCCATGTCACCGTACGGGAGGGGGCGGGGGCCTTCGTCTGTGGCGAGGAGACCTCCCTCATCGCCTCCATTGAGGGCAGACGGGGTATGCCCCGGCCCCGGCCTCCCTTCCCCGCCGTAAAGGGCGTCTTCGGACAGCCCACCAACATCAACAATGTCAAGTCCCTGGTCAGCGTGGCCGGTATACTCAGCTATGGGGCGGACTGGTTCGCCTCGGTAGGTACCGAGAATGCCAGGGGCACCGCCATCTTCTCTCTCACCGGCAAGGTGGCCAATGCCGGACTGGTAGAGGTGCCTATGGGCACCTCCCTGGAGGAAATCGTCCTGGGCGCTGGTGGGGGTGTCCCCTCTGGGAAGCGCCTCAAGGCTGTCCAGACCGGGGGGCCTTCCGGTGGCGCTCTGCCCGCCAGCCTCCTCCACCTCCCCGCTGAATATGAGGCCCTGACCCAGGCGGGCTCTATTATGGGCTCGGGCGGCCTGGTGGTCATGGATGAGGACAACTGCATGGTGGACCTGGCCCGCTTCTTCCTCTCCTTTACCCAGTCGGAGTCCTGCGGCAAGTGCGTCCCGTGCCGGGTAGGTACCAAGCAGATGCTGGAGATGCTGGAGCGCATCACTCTGGGGGAGGGGAAGCCGGGGGACCTTGAGCAGCTTGAGGGCCTCGCCCAGATGGTCAAATCTACCTCCCTGTGCGGCCTGGGCCAGACGGCGCCCAACCCCGTCCTGACCACTATCCGCTACTTCCGGGATGAATACGAGGAACATATCCAGCGCCACTTCTGCCGGGCGGCGGTGTGCAAGGGGCTGGTGGTTGCCCCCTGCCACCATGTGTGTCCGGCGGGGGTGCAGGCCTACCGCTATGTGCGGCTGGGCAAGGAGGGCAAATTTGCCGCATCCCTGGCTGTAAACCGGGAGACGGTGCCCTTCCCCGCCGTGCTGGGCCGCGTGTGCACGCACCCCTGCGAGGCCCGGTGTACCCGGGGCAAGGTGGACGAGCCTATAGCCATCCGGGCACTGAAGCGCATCGCCAGCGAGAACGACGACGGCGCCTGGCGGGAGCGAGAGCGGCACGACCCGGCAACCGGCAGGCGGGTGGCGGTAGTGGGCTCCGGCCCGGCCGGGCTTACCTGTGCCGTGTACCTGGCCAAGAAGGGCCATAGCGTTACCGTGTTTGAGGCCTTGCCCCAGGCCGGGGGCATGCTGCGGGTGGGCATCCCCACCTACCGTCTGCCCCGGGAAGTCCTGGACCAGGAGATTGCCGAGATTGAGCGGGTGGGGGTGACCATAAAGACGGGCACCCCGGTAGGCTCGGTGGCGGAGCTCCAGGAGCAGGGGTTTGAGGCTGTGTTTGTGGCCGTGGGCGCTCACCGGGGCCAGCGCACGGGGGCCGGGGGTGAGGAGGGGGTGGTGACCGAGGCGGTGACTTTCCTGCGCCAGGTGGCCCTGTCCGAAGGACTCCGGACTCCTGCGGAGGGCCAGCCGGTAGCGGTGGGCCAGCGGGTGGGGGTGGTAGGTGCCGGCAATGCCGCTATAGATGCCGCCCGCACCGCCCTGCGCCTGGGGGCTAAAGAGGTCACCATCCTCTACCGGCGCACCCGCCAGGAGATGCCTGCCATAGAGGAGGAGGTCCACGAGGCCGAGACGGAGGGGGTGAACCTGGTGCTGCTGGTAGCACCTCAGAAGATGTGGCGGGAGGGGGAGGCCATCAAAGTAGAGCTCCAGCGTATGAGGTTGGGGGAGATGGACGCCTCCGGCAGGCGCCGCCCCGAGCCCGTGGAGGGTAGCGAGTTCGTGGTGGAGTTTGATACTGTAATCGCCGCCGTGGGCCAGGCTCCGGAGCTTCCATCCGGGTTTGACCTGCCCACCGGTAGGGGCAACACCCTGAGCGTGGACGATGATACCCTGGCCACCCCGGTGCCCGGGGTGTTCGCCGGGGGGGACTGCGTTACCGGCCCGGCCACCGTCATCCAGTCCATCGCCCAGGGCCGCCGGGCGGCCATAGCCATAGACCGCTACCTGGGAGGGGACGGCGACATCAGCGAGGTGCTGCTGCCCCCCGAGGAGGGCGCCGAGGCCACCATCCCCGTGGACGAGGGCGAGCGCCCCCGGGTGCCCATCCCCATGGCGGAGGGGGCTCACGCCCAGGGCTTCACCCCCTGCGAGCTGGGCTATACCACGGAGCTGGCCGTGGAGGAGTCCCGGCGTTGCCTCAACTGTGACCTGGAAAGAGGGGACTGAATGGCCGCTGAGAACATCACGCTGACCATTGACGGCCAGGAGGTAACCGCCCCCAAGGGTGCCACCGTGCTGGATGTGGCCAGGGGGGCCGGCATATACATACCAACCCTGTGCCACCATCCCCACCTGGAGGCCTACGGCGGTTGCCGCCTGTGTATAGTGGAGATAGAGAAGATGAGGGGCCTGCCCACCTCCTGCACCACCCCTGCCGCCCAGGACATGGTGGTGAGCACCAAGACCCCCCAGTTGGAGGAGCTGCGCCGGCAGGTGCTGGAGATGGTGTACACCGAGCACCCCCATGCCTGTCTGCTGTGCTGGAAGAAGGAACGCTGCCGCAGCTTTGAGGTGTGTCAGCGCACCCCTTCGGTTACCATGCACTGTGTCTATTGTCCCAAGAACTACCGCTGCGAGCTCCAGGATGTGTCCGACTATGTGAACATGGAGCGGCGTGCCATGCCGCTTACTTACCACTACCGGGACATGCCCCTCCAGAACGAGGACCCCTTCATCGTGCGGGACTTCAACCTGTGCATCCTGTGTGGCCGCTGCGTGCGGGTGTGCCAGGATGTGCGGGTGAACGGCTGCCTGGCCTTTACCTACCGGGGCAGCCAGGCCATTGTGGGCACCGCCTTCGGCCGCCCCTACAAGGAATCAGGCTCCGAGTTCTGCGGTGCCTGTGTGGATATCTGCCCCGTGGGCGCTATTATGGAGCGGGACTTCAACTACCAGGGCTTTCCCGATAAGAGGGTGAACACCACCTGCCCCTACTGCGGTGTGGGCTGTCAGCTCATCCTGGAGGTCAAGGGCGACCGGCTGATGCGCTCCATCCCCGACCCGGATGGTATCGCCAACAAGGGCCAGGCCTGTGTCAAGGGCCGCTTCGGCCTGGTGGAGGTAGTCCACCACCCCCAGCGCCTCACCACCCCCCTGGTGCGCCGGGAGGGGGAGCTGGTGCCGGCCACCTGGGACGAGGCCCTGGACGAGGTGGCCCGCGGCCTCTCCCAGTTCAAGCCGGAGGAGATAGCCGTATTCGGTGCCGGCAAGTGTACCAACGAGGACAACTATGTTATCCAGAAGCTGGCCCGGGCGGTGCTGGGTACCAACCACGTGGACCACTGCGCCCGGCTGTGTCATGCCCCCTCCATCACCGGCCTGGTGGAAAGCTTCGGCTCCGGGGCGATGACCAACACCATAGACGATATGGCCCAGGCGGAGGCCTTCTTTGTCATCGGCTCCAACACCACCTTCGCCCACCCCGTCATCGGCATGAAGGTGAAGCAGGCCTTTCGCCAGGGTAAGAAGCTCATCGTGGCTAACCCCAGGGAGATTGAGCTGGCCCGCTACGCCGACATCTTTCTCCAGCATCGGCCGGGCAGCGATGTGGCCCTGATGATGGGCATGATGCGGGTGATTGTGGAGGAAGGGCTCCAGGACCAGGAGTTCATCCGGGAGCGCTGCGAGAACTACGAGGCCCTGGTGGAGTCCCTCAAAGAGTTCGACCCCGCCCGGGTGGAGCAGCTTACCGATGTAAAGTGGGAGCTCATTGCCCAGGCAGCCCGCCTCTTCGCCACCCAGAAACCGGCCGCCATCCTCTACGCCATGGGCATTACCCAGAGCACCCACGGCCATGACAATGTGCGGGCCACCGCCAACCTGGCCATGCTCACCGGCAACATGGGCAAGCCCGGCGGCGGGGTCAACCCCCTGCGGGGCCACAACAATGTGCAGGGGGCCTGCGATATGGCCGCCCTGCCGGACTACCTCCCCGGCTACCGCCGGGTGGCGGATGCCGAGTCCCGCCAGAAGTTCGGCGAGGCCTGGGGTGTCCAGCTACCCACCTGGCCCGGACTCACTGTGGGCGAGATTATTGATGAGGCCTATACGGGCAAAATCAAGGGCATCTACCTTATGGGGGAGAACTTCGCCCGCTCCGAGCCCTGCGTGCGCAAGTGCCAGGGGGCGCTGGAGGAGCTCCAGTTCCTGGTGGTCCAGGATATGTTCCTCACCGAGACGGCCCAACTGGCCACGGTGGTGCTGCCCGCCTGCTCCTTCGCCGAGAAGGACGGCACCTATACCAGCACCGAGCGCCGGGTGCAGCGGGTGCGCCAGGCCATCCCCTGCCAGGAGGACTCCCGCCAGGACTGGTGGATTATCTGCCAGATAGCCAAAAGGCTGGGGGGCAAGGGCTTTGACTATGAGCACCCCTCCCAGATAATGGACGAGATAGCCGGCCTGGTGCCCACCTACTCCGGCATCAGCTATACCCGATTGGATGAGACCGGCGGGCTGCAGTGGCCCTGTACCTCCCCGGACCACCCCGGCACCCCCATCCTCCACACCGAGAAGTTCACCCGGGGCAAGGGCCACTTCGCCCCCCTCACCTACCGGCCCCCGGACGAGGAGCCCGCTGGGGACTACCCCCTCATCCTCACCACCGAGCGCAGCCTGTTCCAGTTCCACACCGGCACTTGGACCCGTAAGGTGGAGGGGCTGGACGAGCTGCGGGGCAATGAGTGGGTGGAGATGAACCCCGCGGATGCCGGTAAGCTGGGCATCGGCAGCGGCGACCTGGTAGCCGTGGCCTCCCGCCGGGGGGAGGTGGAGGCCAAGGCCCTGGTCACCGAGGTGTGCCCGCCGGGGGTCATCTCCATGACCTTCCACTTTACCGAGTCCCCCACCAACATCGTCACCAACATGGCCCGGGACCCCGTCTCCAAAATCCCCGAGCTCAAGGTTTGTGCCGTGAAGGTAGAAAAGGTAAAATAGAAATAGGAGGGTGACTCCCCCCCTAAATCTACGAGGCCGTTCACCTGGCTCTCTCCGTATAAGGCGCCTCCGGAAAGGGGGCCATGTACCGGATACTGCGCTGTGACGAGATAGCACCCCGAAGCTACCTTATGGAAATAGATGTCCCCGCCGTAGCCCGCAAGGCCCAGGCCGGGCAGTTCGTGGTTGTCATCCCCGACGACAGGGGAGAGCGTATCCCCCTCACCCTGGCCGACTGGGACGGCGAGGGGGGCACCATCACCATCGTCTTCCAGGTGGTGGGCACCAGCACGGTGAAGCTGTCCCGGCTGGAGGCGGGGGACGCCGTTCCCCATGTGGTGGGGCCTCTGGGCCACCCCTCCCCTGTGGAGCGCTTCGGCACCGTGGTGCCGGTGGGGGGTGGGGTGGGCATCGCCGCCATCGCCCCCATCGCCCGGGCACTGAAGC
>JAZGBK010000349.1:0-3083 GCA_036476365.1 Dehalococcoidia bacterium | reverse complement strand
AGCTCCACCCTTGAAGAGGAATTCCGCATGCTGGAGGCCCACTTCGCCCACTACGACTACGTTTTCCTGCACGTCAAGCCCACCGACCTGGCCGGAGAGGACGGGGACTTTGAGCGCAAGGTGAAGGTGATTGAGGAGGTGGACAGCCTGGTGCCGCGCATCCTGGAGCTCAAGCCCCAGGTGGTGGCGGTGGCCGCCGACCACTCCACGCCGGCGGTCTACAAGGGCCACACCTGGCACCCCGTCCCCTTCCTCCTCTCCTCACCCTGGTGCCGCCGGGGCAGCGTCACCGGGTTCTCGGAGGACCAGTGCGCCCAGGGCGGCCTGGGGCACATGGCCTCGGTGCAGGTGATGCCGCTGCTGCTGGCCCACGCCGGAAAACTGTCCAAGTACGGAGCCTGATATGAGAACACCCATCATCGCCGGCAACTGGAAGATGAACACCACACTGGAAGAGGCCAAGGCCCTGGTTCGGGAACTGATGGCCAAAGGACTGGGACAGGATGCCGGCGTGGAGCAGGTGGTGTGCCCGCCCTTTATCTCCCTATCCGCCGTGGCCGAACTGCTGTGGGGCACCCCGGTAAAGGTGGGTGCCCAGAACATGTACTCCGAGTCTAAAGGGGCCTACACCGGCGAGGTATCCCCCCTGATGCTGTCGGAGCTGTGCCAGTATGTTATCCTGGGCCACTCGGAGCGCCGCCACATCTTCGGCGAGAGCAACCAGGTGGTGAACGCCAAGGTGAAAGCGGCCCTCCACACCGGACTCACCCCTATCCTATGCGTGGGAGAGAGGCTGGAGGAGCGGGAGGCCAACCGCACCCAGGAGGTGGTGGTAGGACAGGTCCAGAAGTCCCTGGAGGGGGTCACCCTTGCCACAGGCAAGGGCATCGTCATCGCCTACGAGCCGGTGTGGGCCATAGGCACCGGACTGGCGGCTACCGCCGGTGACGCCAACCAGGTCATCGGCCTCATCAGGGACACCGTGGCCCATATCTACGGGGACAGCATTGCGGTGGAGATGCGCATCCAGTACGGGGGCAGCGTCACCCCGGCCAACGCCACCGAGCTCATGGCCCAGAGAGACATTGACGGCGCCCTGGTGGGGGGGGCCAGCCTCAAGGCCGAGGACTTCATGGAGATAGTCCGGCTTGCCGGGAGGGCCAAGGGGTAGCCGCTATGGCTACCGCACCGCCGGTGGTTGTCATCGTGGGCCCCACCGCCATAGGCAAGAGCCACCTGTCCCTCTCCCTGGCCCAGGCCCTTAACGGGGAGGTTATCAACGCCGATAGCCGCCAGGTGTACCGCTACATGGACATCGGCACCGCCAAGCCCACCCCCGAGGAGCGGTCGCTGGTGCCCCACCACCTGCTGGATGTGGTGGACCCCGATGGGGAGTTCTCCCTGGCCCTCTACCAGCGCCTGGCGTACCAGGCCATAGATGAGGTGCTGGCAAGAGGCCGGCTGCCCCTGCTGGTGGGGGGCAGCGGGCTGTATGTGTGGGCGGTGGTGGAGGGGTGGCAGGTGCCCCCCGTGCCCCCCGACCCCTCCCTGAGGCGGGAACTGGAAGAGACCGCCAGTAGGGAGGGGCCGGATGCCCTGTATCACAGGCTCCGGGAACTGGACCCTGAGGCGGCCGCTACGGTTGACCGCCGCAACCCCCGGCGGCTGGTGCGGGCACTGGAGGTGTGCCTGCGGCAGGGGCAGCCCTGGGTGCGGTGCAAAACACCTCCCCCATATGCCTTCCGGCTCATCGGCCTTACCACCCTTCGCCCCCAGCTCCACCGGCGCATTGACAGCCGGGTAGAGGGGATGGTAGAAAAGGGGCTGGTGGCCGAGGTAGCAGCGCTGTTGCAACGGGGCTATAGCCTCTCCCTGCCCGCCCTCTCCGGGGTGGGCTACCGCCAGATAGGGGCCTATCTGGCGGGTGAGCTATCCCTGGTGGAGGCCGTGCAGCAGACCAAGTACCACACCCACCGCATAGCCCGCCGCCAGTATGCCTGGTTCCGCACCAGCGACCCTCGCATCGGCTGGCTTGACATAAATGAAGACCCCGGGGCTCAGGCCCGGCATCTCGTTGAGGAGTGGCTGAGTGAAGTTCACTAAGGTGCAGGGCACCGGCAACGACTTCGTGCTGGTGGACGCCGCCGCCCTTCCCATAAGGGAAGGGGAGCGGGACTGGGTGGGACTGGCCCGGGCCATGTGTGACCGCCACTTTGGAATCGGGTCTGATGGCCTGCTGCTGCTCACCTCACACACTCCACCCTTCCCCATGCGCATGTTCAACCCCGATGGCTCTGAGGCCGAGGCCTGTGGCAACGGCCTGCGCTGCCTGGGCATGTACCTCGCGGAGAGCGGCCTGGCCGGTCCCGGCCCCATCGCCGTGGTCACCGCCGCCGGCCCCAGGACCCTCCACACTGAAGCCAAGGGCGGCCGGGTGGGCCGGGTCAGGGTAGATATGGGCATACCCCACTTCCAGGCGGGGGAAATCCCCTTATCCACCCTCATACCTCGCTCCCCCATCCTGGACCACTACATAGAGGTGGCCGGGCGTCAGCTTGCCCTCAGCTTCGTCAACATGGGCAACCCCCACGCCGTGTGCTTCGTGGAGGATGTGGACGGCTTCCCGCTGACGGAGGTCGGCCCACTGGTGGAGCACCACCCCCTGTTTCCGCAGCGCATCAACTTTGAGATAGTCAGGGTGGTGGACCGGGGCCACCTGAGGGCCAGGGTGTGGGAGCGGGGGGTGGGGGAGACCCTCTCCTGCGGCAGCGGTGCCTGCGCTATCGTTGTGGCCGCCCGGCTACACAACATAGCCGATAGCCCGGTGGAGATAGCCCTGCCCGGCGGCACCCTGACTCTGAGATGGGAGCCGGGTGGGGAGGTGGAGCTCTCCGGCCCCGCCGCCATTGTGTTTGAAGGAGACTGGAAGGAGGCCCCATAATGCGCCTGGCTAAACGCCTGGACCTGCTACCCCCTTACCTCTTTGTGGAGATAAGCCGCCAGATTGCCGAGAAACGGGCTCGGGGGGAGCGGGTGGTGAGCTTCGCCATCGGCGACCCCGATATCCCCACCCCCCCCGCATA
>JAZGBK010000348.1:0-3329 GCA_036476365.1 Dehalococcoidia bacterium | reverse complement strand
GGGCCCCGCTTCAGCTTCTCCCCGGTGACCATCACCAAATGGCAGCCGGAGGCGAGGAAGTACTGATGGCCGAGACACAGTTCACCCTTAAAGTATTCCGCTTCGACCCCGACCGGGACACCAGCCCCCGCTACGACCGCTTCACCATTCCCCTCCGGGAGGGGATGACGGTGCTGGAGGCCCTGTTCTATGTGGTGGAGGTGCACGCCCCCTCCCTGTCTTTCCGCTATAGCTGCCGGGGGGCGGTGTGCGGCTCCTGCGCCATGTATATCAACGGCTCCAACCGCCTGGCGTGCCAGACCTTGATAGCTTCCCTCAAGGCCGCCGAGGTGGAGGTGGCCCCCCTGCCCTACCTGCCCCTCATCAAGGACCTGGTGGTGGAGATGGCACCCTTCTACCAGAAGATGGAGCAGGTGCGCCCCTACCTGGTCACCCATGACCCACCCCCGGAGAAGGAGTACCTGCAGAGCCCCAAGCAGCGCAAGCAGCTGGACAGCGTTACCGACTGCATCTGGTGCGCCGCCTGCTACTCCGCCTGCCCCATCGTGTGGGCCGACCCCGATTACCTGGGCCCGGCGGCCCTGGTGAAGGCCTACCGCTTCGCCGCCGACTCCCGGGACCAGGGTGGGGCGGAGAGGCTGAAGGCCACCGACGCCGAGGAGGGGCTGTGGCGCTGCCACACCGTGTTCAACTGCGTGGAGGCGTGCCCCAAGGAGATAAACCAGACCGAGGCCATTGAGGGGCTGCGCCGGCGCACCCTGAAGCGGAGGCTGGGGTGGAAGTAGTCCGCATCGCCTCTCCGGTAAGCCGCGAGACCCTGTCCCGGCTCAAAGCGGGGGACAGTGTGGCCATCAGCGGGGTCATCTACACCGCCCGGGACGCCGCCCACAAGAAGCTGATAGAGGCCCTGGAGGTGGGGGAGAAGCCCCCCATAGACCTGGAGGGGATAACCATCTACTACATGGGGCCTTCCCCGGCCCCCCCGGGCCGGGTCATCGGTGCCGCCGGGCCTACCACCAGCGGCCGCATGGACCGCTACACCCCCAGGCTGCTGGCCGCCGGCGTCCGTGCCCTGCTGGGCAAGGGCTTCCGCAGCCCGGCGGTGAGGGAGGCCATCAGGGAGCACGGGGCGGTGTATATGGTGGCTATCGGCGGGGCGGGGGCGCTCATCTCCCAGCACATCAGGGCATCCGAGGTCGTAGCCTACCCGGAGCTGGGGCCGGAGGCCATCCGCCGCCTGGAGGTGGATGAGCTGCCCGCCATCGTCATCAACGACTCCCGGGGCGGCGACCTCTACATAGAGGGCCGCGCCCGCTACCAGAGAAACCCCGACGGCCCCAGCGGCCCCGGTGGAGAGGAAAAAGGCCCCTTCTCCGGCGGCTCCCGGTAAGATAAAAAGCTGGCCCCCCGGAATCCCGGGGGGCCAGGCTTATCGGCTATCTTACTGGACCCGTGGTCTCAGTAATCCATTCCGGGTGGCATGCCACCACCCCCGGCGGGCATGGCCTTCTCCTTCTCCGGGATGTCGCTCACCAGGGACTCGGTGGTCAGAATCATGATGGCGGCGCTGGCCCCGTTCTGGAGGGCGGCCCGGGTCACCTTGACGGGGTCGATGATGCCCTTGGCCACCATGTCGCCATACTCATTACCCTGGGCATCATAGCCATAGCCCTTCTTGCCCTTCTTGATGGCCTCCACCACCACCGAGCCCTCCTGGCCGGCGTTGATGGCTATCTGCTTGATGGGGTCCTCCACCGCCCGCCTCACAATGGACACGCCGGTGGCCTCATCTCCGCTGAGTTTCAGCTTGCCCAGGACCTCCGTTGCGTTGAGCAGGGCGACGCCGCCGCCGGGCAGGATGCCCTCCTCCACGGCGGCCCTGGTGGCGGACAGGGCGTCCTCCACCCGGTGCTTCTTCTCTTTGAGCTCGGTCTCGGTGGCAGCGCCCACCTTGACCACGGCTACGCCACCGGCCAGCTTGGCCAGGCGCTCCTGGAGCTTCTCCCGGTCAAAGTCGGAGGTGGTATCATCTATCTGGGCCTTTATCTGCTTGATGCGGGCCTGAAGGGCCTCATCGGAGCCCTTGCCCTCCACGATGGTGGTCTCGTCCTTGGTGGCGGTGATGCGGCGGGCGCGGCCCAGGTCGGCCACGGTAACCGAGTCCAGCTTGCGGCCCAGCTCCTCGGAGATGACCTGGCCATCGGTGAGGATGGACAGGTCCTCCAGCATGGCCTTGCGGCGGTCGCCAAAGCCGGGGGCCTTGACCGCCAGGCAGTTGATGGTGCCCCGCAGCTTGTTGACCACCAGGGTGGCCAGGGCCTCCCCATCCACATCCTCGGCCACGATGACCAGGTTCTTGGATACCTGGAGGATTTTCTCCAGGGCGGGCACCAGGTCGGCTACCGAAGAAATCTTCTTGTCGGTGATGAGGATGTAGGGGTCTTCAATCACTGTCTCCATGCGGTCGGGGTTGGTGATGAAGTAGGGGCTTATGTAGCCCCGGTCAAACTGCATCCCCTCCACATACTCCACCTCGTACTTGATGCCCTTGGACTCCTCCACCGTGATGACGCCGTCTTTGCCCACCTTGTCCATGACCTCGGCGATGAGGCTGCCAATCTCGGGGTCGGCGGCGGAGATAGCGGCTACCTGGGAAATCTGTTCCTTGCCGCTCACCGGTGTGGCCTTGGCTCGCAGCTCATCCACCAGGACATCCACTGCCTTTTCAATGCCCCGCTTCAGGGCCATGGGGTCGGCGCCGGCGGCCACATTCTTGAAGCCGTCGGAGACGATAGCCTGGGCCAGGACGGTAGCAGTGGTGGTGCCGTCTCCGGCCACATCGTTGGTCTTGCTGGCGGCCTCTTTGACCAGCTGGGCACCCATGTTCTCAAAGGGGTCCTGAAGCTCAATGTCCTTGGCGATGGTTACCCCGTCGTTGATGACGGTAGGGGGGCCGAACCTCTTGTCCAGCACCACATTGCGGCCCTTGGGCCCCAGGGTCACCTTCACCGCCTCCGCCAGGGCGTCCATCCCCTTCTTGAGGGCGCGGCGGGCATCTTCACCAAACGCTATCTGCTTAGCCATGTCTTACCTCCTCCGTTACTTACCCTTGCGGGCCAGGATATCGCTTTCCCGCAGGATAATATATTCCTCGTCGTCTTCCTTGATCTCCATGCCGGCGTACTTGGCGTATATCACCCGGTCGCCCTTCTTCACCTCCATGGGCAATCGCTTGCCGTCGTCACCCAGCTTGCCCGGCCCCACGGCAATCACCTTGCCCTCCTGGGGCTTCTCCTTGGCGGTATCAGGCAGGAAAATGCCTCCCTTGG
>JAZGBK010000347.1:0-3311 GCA_036476365.1 Dehalococcoidia bacterium | reverse complement strand
CGACGCAGCATGTCCACCGGGGTGGGCAGCTCGTTGAGGCGGCCCCGGTAAGTGGGGCAGATGGAGATAAACTCAATGAGGGAGAAGCCCTTGTGGTCCAGGGCCTTCTTGAAGGACTTGGCTATCTGGAAGGGCTGGTCTATGGTCCACCGGGCCACATAGGTGGCACCGGCATCTATGGCCAGCCTCACGGCATCAAAGGAGGCCTCCCTCATGCCAAAGGGGGTGGTGGTGGTGGTCACCCCGGGGGCGGTGGTGGGGGCCATCTGGCCTCCGGTCATGCCATAGACCTCGTTGTTCAGGAGCAGCACCACCATATCGACATTGCGCCGGGCGGCGTGCATGAAGTGCCCCATGCCGATGGAGAGGCAATCGCCATCGCCGCTCCACACGATGGGCTTGAGCTTGGGGTTGGCCAGCTTGAGCCCGGTGGCGAAAGGGAGTGCCCGCCCGTGCAGGCAGTAGAAGGAGTTGCCCACCAGGATGAGTGGCATGAAGCAGCAGCAGCCCACCCCGGTGATGAGTGGATAGGAGAGGAGGTCGCCGCCCCTCTCCAGGAGGGTACGGTTGACGCAGTTGGCAATGATGCCATAGCCACATCCGGGGCAGAAGGGGTTGTAGTACTTCCCCATCAGGTCATAGGACACCAGCTCTTTTATCTGGGGGTGCTCCAGCTCCTGCTGCTTCATGCCGCCATCTCCTTTATGGCCTGGAGGACCTCTCCGGCATCGTGGAGCCTGGCCTGGGGCAGCCCAACCACCGTGGCCTTTCCGGCCACCGCCCGCTCCACCTCCCGGGAGACCTGGCCGTAGTTCATCTCGGGCACCAGCAGCCGGCCGGTGGCGGCGCCCACCTCCCTCACCACCTCGTCGGGGAAGGGCCACAGGGTGATGAGGCGCAGGTAACCTACCTTCAGCCCCCCCTGCCGGGCCTCCTTCACCGCCCGCAGGCAGGGCCGGGCCGCCGTGCCGTAGCATATCACCGCCATCCGGGCATCATCCATGAACCGGGCATCGTAGCGGACGAGCTTATGCCGGTTGTGGCGTATTTTGTCGTTGATGCGCCGTACCACCTCCAGGGCCACCGCCGGGTCGCTGGAGAAGCCACCCCTCTCCAAATGGGGGCTGCTCATGGCCCAGCGGGGGTGATAGGGGGTGCCCATGATGGGTGTCGGGGGCACCACCAGCTCACCCGTTGCCGGATCGGGGTAGGTGAAGCCGATGTACTTCTCCGGGTCCCCCGAGGGCCGGGGCCACTCCTGCACCCGCTCCCGCAGCGCCTCCGGGGAGGGCACCTCCACCCTCTCGTACATGTGCGCCAGCAGGGCATCGCTGAGCAGGATTACCGGCACCCGATAGGTGCCGGCCAGGTTGAAGGCCTCAATGGTGAGGTCGTACATCTCCTGGCAGGAGTAGGGGGCCAGGGCGATGGTCTCGTAGTCGCCGTGGGCACCCCACTTGGCCTGCATCACATCACCAGCCATCTCAGTTATGCCGCCGCCGCCAGGGGAGACGCGCTGCACATTGGCAATCACCAGGGGCACCTCAACTTGGGCGGCGTGGCCCACATGCTCCTGCATCAGGGAGAAGCCCGGCCCCGAGGTGGCCGTCATGGCCTTCACCCCACCCCAGGCGGCCCCGATGATCACCCCTATACCAGCAATCTCGTCCTCCATCTGGATAAAGACCCCACCCACCTCCACCATGCGCCGGCTGAGGTACTCGCTGACCTCGTTGGCCGGGGTGATGGGGTAGCCGCCGAAGAAGCGGCACCCGGCGGCCAGGGCACCCTCGCTCAGGGCGATGTTGCCCATCATGATATGGGTGCCGCTGGGATAGGCCCCTCGGGACTCGGCCATGCCTAACCCCCCTTCATCCGCTCGGCTATCTCCAACCCCGTGCGAAAGGCCTTAAGGTTAATCTCCATCACTTGCGAGGGAACGGTGGACTGAATGCCCTTCTCGGCGCTCTCCAGGGGGAAGAGCCCGCTGAGGGCCACAAAGGCGCCGAACATCACCGTGTTGGCCACCACCGCCATTTTGAGTGCCTCCCGGGCGGTGCTGGTGGCGGGGATGGCGAACACCCGGGCGCCTTCTTTGGGGGATAGCTTCTCCACGGTGACGGGGTCGTAGAGCACCAACCCCTTGTCCCGGACGGCCCCGCCGAAGGTGGCTGCCGCCTCCTGGGAGAGTATGATGGCGATATCGGGCTGGGTGCAGCGGGGGTGGTCCACCTCCTCATCGTCCACCACCACATCCGCCCAGGAGCTGCCACCCCTGGCCTCGCCGCCGTAGGCGATGGTCTCCGTGGCGTACTTGCCGGAGCCGTAGGCGGTGAAGACGATAAAACGGCCCAGGGTAACCACGCCCTGGCCGCCGAAACCGGCTATCTTTATCTCGACACGAGGCATGACTTGCTTGAAGGGAAAATGGTAGCACTTTTCTCCCGGCGTGGCAAATCCGCCGCCAGAGAAGCCACCAAGGGGCCTTTTCCTTCCTATCCACTCGCCCTGTACATAGATTCGGGAGCTACGCCCCCGGAATTATCTACCGGGTGGGCGAGCGGGAAAGAGAGAGACCGCTAAACCACCTTGCCCGTCTTGCCAACGGGCAGCGGGTGTGCCATAAATAGGGTGCCGGAAGCCGGAAGAAGGAGGTGAGGCCATGCTCTTTGTAAACCGGCCCCATATTGCTGTGATAGAGCTCTTCGGCATGATAGGCGGCGGTCCCCGCATGGGGAACTTCCTGCGGCTGGTAAATGCGGTGCGGGACAGCCGCCGCGCCCGGGCGGTGGTGCTGGATGTGGACTCCCCCGGCGGGCTGGCCACCACCTCCCTGCACCTGAACCTGGCCATCACCAAGCTGGCTGCCCGGAAGCCGGTGGTGGCCTTCATCCGGGGCACCGGGGCCTCCGGGGCCTACATGGCCTGCGCCGCTGCTACCAGAATCGTGGCACTGCCCGCCGCCCTGGTGGGCTCCATCGGCGTGATATCCGTGCGCCCCCTGGTGCCCCAGCTCCTGGAGCGGATGGGGGTGAGCTTCCATGTGGCCAAGGGCGGACGCCTCAAGGACATGGGGGCCTTCTGGCGGGAGCCTACCCCTGAGGAGCAGGAGAAGGAAGAGGCCCTGGTCAACAGCTACTACCAGGACTTCATAGACACGGTGTCCCGGTCCCGCAAGATGGAGCGGGGGCGCGTGGAGGAGCTGGCTACCGGCGAGGTGTTCCCCGCCGTCAGGGCCAGGGAGCTGGGCCTGGTGGACGAGTTAGGGGACACGGAGAAGGCGATAGAGATAGCCGCCTCCCTGGCCGGGG
>JAZGBK010000346.1:0-5458 GCA_036476365.1 Dehalococcoidia bacterium | reverse complement strand
TAACATCCACTGCGGTGGTGGGCTCGTCGGCGATGATGAGGCTGGGGGAGCAGGATAGGGCCATGGCCATCATGACCCTCTGGCGCATGCCGCCGCTGAACTGGTGGGGGTACTGGGATAGGCGGCGGTCGGCATCGGGGATGCCCACCATGTCCAGCAGACGGATGCTTTCCTCCCTGGCCTGTTTCTTGTCCATCAAGCGGTGTTGCACCAGGGCCTCCGTAAGCTGGCGGCCCACAGTGAGCACCGGGTTGAGGCTGCTCATAGGCTCCTGGAACACCACGGATATCTTCCGGCCCCGGATGCGCCGTATATCATCGCTACGCATCTTGAGCAGGTCCCGGCCTTCAAACCAGGCTTCGCCTTCCAGGATTTTGGCCGGTGGCTCGGGGATGAGCCGGAGCAGGGACAGGGCGCTGACGGTCTTGCCACAGCCCGATTCCCCCACCAGGGCCACGATTTCTCCTGCGTCCACATCGTAGCTGATGCCATCCACGGCCTTTACCGGCCCCTTCCGGGTATGGAAATAGGTCTTTAGCCCCCGCACCTCTAACAGCATAGCTCCCCCTAAACTACCTTCTCCTGGCGCAGTGCCTGTATCTTCTCCTGCCCGTAGCCCAGCAGCCCGGAGAGGATTTCCTCGCTGTGCTCCCCCCAGGTGGGGGCGGGGCCGTAAGTAGGCGGGCTGTCCGAAAGGCGGACAGGGCACCCCATGGCTTTGTAATCCTGCCCATTGTAGCTCGTGGTAACCACCATGTCCCGGCTCTGGATGTGGGGGTCGGCGAAGGCCTGGTCCAGGGTGTTTACCCGGCCCACCGGCACATCGGCCCGGATAAGCGCCTCCTCCCAGTGGGCCGTGCTCCGGGTGCGGAAGACATCCTCGGCCAGGCGGTTCATCTCCTCCCGGTACTGGGAGCGGTTGGGGGAAGAGTCAAAGCGGGGGTCTTCCAGCCACTCCTCGTGTCCCAGGGCCTGGCACAGGTTAAGCACCTGCTCCGGGGACTGCACACAGGTCACGATGTAGCCGTCCTGGGTCTGGAACATACCCACCAGCGGGGCTACCCGGCCCTTGGAGCCGGTGGGTTGCGGCAGGGTACCGCTGTTGAGGTAGTGGGTGGCGTCCAGGTAGAGGAAGGAGAGACTGGTATCCAGCAGACAGGCCTCCACCTGCTGTCCCCGGCCGGTCTGTGCCCGCTGGTACAGGGCCGCCAGCACTCCGTGGGCGGCGTACATCCCCGTCCCCATGTCGGCGATGGGGGTCCCCGGATAGATGGGAGGCTGCTCAGGCTCCCCGGCGAGGGTTGTCAGCCCACTGATGGCCTCGGCGATGGGGTCATAGCCGGGGCGGCGGGCATCCGGGCCGCTGGAGCCGAAGCCGGTAATGGAGCAGCATATTACCCTGGAGTTGACCTGGCTCAGCGTGTCGTAGTCCAGCCCCAGACCCTTCATTACCCCCGGACGGTAGTTGTCCCACACCACATCCGAGTGGCGTACCAGGTCATAGAACACCTCCCGGCCCAGGGGGTGCTTCACCTCCAGGGCCAGACTGCGGCGGTTGCGGTAAACCTGGATGACCCTCATGTCCACCCCGTCCTTGCTCCGGCCGGTTATGATGAAGCGGCCCAGGGTGCGGGGGGTGATTTCCCGAGGCTCCATCTTGATAACATCGGCCCCCATATCCGCCAGGATGGTGACGCCGAAAAGACCGGCGGTGGTGCGGGTAAGGTCCAAAATCCTTACCCCTTCCAGTGCCCGGGTAGGTTGCGCCACTTTCCCCTTCCTCCTTCTTGCCGAGACTCAGCCTATAGCGCCGTCTTCCTTGAGCTGGGCCACCTCCTCCCAGGAGTAGCCCAGGAACTCGGTAAGCACCTCTTCGGTGTGCTGCCCCAGCTCCGGTGCCTCCCGCACCGGGCCCGCCGGGGTCTGACTGAACTTGATGGGCGTATTGAGGAACTTCACCTTCCCCAGGGTGGGATGGTCAAAATCGGTGAGGTATTCGTTCTCCAGCACTTGGGGGTCTGCCAGAGCCTCGGAGTAGTCATAGATGGGGGAGTAGGCGAACTCGGCCCCCTTCTCGGCAAAAAGGGCCAGCCACTCGTCCCGGGTACGGGTGAGGAAGAGCCGGCTCAGGATTTCAATAAGCTCGGCGTAGTGCTCTCGCCGGCCGCCCAGGGCGGAGGAAAAGCGGGGGTCGTTCTCCAGCTCTTCCATCCCCATTATGTGGCAGAACTGCGACCAGAAGCGGTCCGACTGTGGCTCGGCCAGTATCAGCCACTTGCCATCGCCGCACTGGTAGTGGTTGCCCATAGGGTTGCGGGCCCGTTTCTGGGAGTGGCGGGCGTAGGCCCGGCCCCGGAGGGAGGCCACATTTACCCCGATGCCCTGCAGGTGCAGGGCGCTCCCCAGCAGGGAGACCTCCACCTTCTGGGCGATGCCCTGCCGCTCCCGTGCCAGCAGGGCGGCCATGATGGCGTAAGTCAGCATGGTAGCCCCCATCTGGTCGCATGGCGCCCCTACCACCTGCACCGGCTCCTCGGTATCCCGGTCTCCCATGGCCCACATCAGCCCGGTGCGGGCCTGGGCGATGGTATCGAAGCCCCGCTCGTTGCCCAGGGGACCCTCCAGTCCGTAGGCACTATTGATGGCGTAGATTAGCCTGGGGTTGTACTTCACCATGGTCTCGTAGTCCATCCCCACCCGCTGCAGCACCTCATTGCGGTAGTAGTTGGTGAAGAACACATCGGCCTTCTCCACCAGGCGGTAGACTATCTGCCGGCCTTTCTCCTGGGTGAGGTCAACGGTGATGCCCCTCTTGTTGCGGTTGGCCAGCTCAAAGTTAGCCAGCCGGCCGCCGGGCAGGGTCATGGCATCCCCGTACATCTGGGTCATCCCCCGCATGGGGTCGCCCCGCACCGGCTCCTCTATCTTGATGACCTCGGCCCCCAGGTCTCCCAGCATATACCCGGCGGCGGGACCGTTGTGAAAGCCCGCCCATTCAATAACCCTTATACCCTCTAAGGGGCCTGCCACATATCACCTCCGCTCCGTTCAATAGAATATTGCTATAAAGATATTGACCCTGAGCGGTTTTGTCAAGCAGAGGCCACCGGTGAGGAACACAGGCAGAAAACGATGGCGTGCCCGCCTGGGCGGCGCCGGCCCTGATGCCGGTGAGCCGCATATGCCTATGTAAATACGATGGTGTTGATGGGCACCGCCGGAGGTGCTAAGATTTGGCAAAACACGGGACACTGAGGTGTAACCATGCAGCCGGAGTCACTGCTGACGGAGGAGCTCAGGTCGGCCATAGGTGTGGAGCTGGGGCCGGAGGAGATTGCGGTGGAGCGGCGGATGGTGCAGAGGTTGCTGAAGTCCACCGGCGATACCAACCCCCGGTGGGGGGAGGAGGTGCCCCCCGCCCTGCTCCTCACCTGGATGATGTCCGGGGGCAAGATGTCCCCCCACCTCCCCCCTGCCATTAACTGGCTGATGTCCGACGGGGAGCTGGAGCCGGTGCCCCCCTTCACCGGGCTGCTGGACGGGGGTGGTGAGTGGGAGTTCCTGGCCCCCATCCGGCTGGGGGATGTCATCACCTCTACCATGAGGATAGCCGACATGAGGGAGACCACGGGCAGGGTGGGCCGGATGCTCATTGTTACCTGGGAGAGGGAGCACCGCAACCAGCGGGGGGAGCGGGTGGCGGTGAGCCAGGGCACCCTCATCGGCTATTAGGGGGAGACATGCAACCTTTCCTGGAAGATGTAGCCGTGGGCCAGGAGCTGCCGACCGTGGTAAAGCGTCCCAACCTGATGCAGATGGTGCGCTGGGCGGGGGCCTCGGAGAACCTGCACCCGGTGCACTACGACCCCGAGGTAATCAAGGCATCGGGGGTCCCCGACGCCCTGGTGCACGGACGGCTCAAGGCCGCCTTCGTAGCCGAGGTGGTCACCAGCTGGATGGGGGAGGGGGGCAGCCTGCGCAAGCTGAGCCTGCGTTTCCTGGGCATGGACTTCCCCCGTCAGGAGATGGTGTGTAGGGGCAGGGTAACCGACAAGTCGGAATC
Source organism: Dehalococcoidia bacterium (assembly GCA_036476365.1). Taxonomy (GTDB): domain Bacteria; phylum Chloroflexota; class Dehalococcoidia; order JACVQG01; family JAHKAY01; genus JASLQE01. The sequence continues at coordinate 1,395 of JAZGBK010000346.1, read as the reverse complement.
GGGGGTGGAGTGCGAGGTGTGGCTGGAGAACCCCCGGGGGGAGGTGACGGTGCGGGGCACCGCCCTGGTGTCCCTGCCCCGGCGCACCGGGCCTTAGCTGGCCGGCACCTGGCCTCTGACGGCGAACTTCAGCCGCCACGCCAGGAATGAGGACATCATCAGTATCACGCTGCCTATGAACAGGGCTTCCGTATAGCTCCCCAGGGCATCGTACATCTGCCCTCCCAGATAAGGCCCTATGGTGGAGCCTACCTGGTGCAGGACGAAGGTCAGGCCAATCATCCTGCCGGCTATGCCAGCGCCGAAAATTTCGTAGATGAGTAACTGGGTAACGGTGATGGTGACGAACATGGCCAGGCCGGCCGCCAGGCTGGCGATGTAGAAGGTAGTGACATCGTAGGCGAAGTAAGTCAGGAAGAAGAACCCCAGTGCCCGCGCCAGGTAGCCTACCGCCAGGGTGTTGTAGCGGCCGAAGCGGTCTGCCGCCCAGCCACCCAGCACCGCCCCCGCCGCACCCCCTACCCCCACCAGCCCCAGGCCGTAGGCCCCTGTCAGAGCGGTCAGACCCCGGTCCAGGGCGATGGCGGGCAGGTGGGCGTAGAGGAACAGGCCGCTGGAACCGCAGCCGAAATAGGCTGTCAGCAGCAGCCAGTAGGCCCGGGTCTTCAGCGCCCGGCGCACCTCCGGGCTAAAGAGGGAGCCTGCTTTGCTGACTGCGGCCTGGGAGGCCTCTGGGGTGGAGGGTGGTTCCCGCAGGAAGAAATAGGTCAGGGGCAGGGCTACCAGGGTCAGCGCGGCTGCCAGAAAAAGGAAGGCCGCCTGCCAGCTCCACTGGTGGGCTATAGCTGACGCCAGGGGTGCAAAGACCACGCTGCCCAAGGGGATTCCCGCCAGTGCTATGCCTATGGCCTTCCCCCGCTGCTCCGGCCCGAACCAGCGGCTGACCAGCAGGGTGAAGGCGGCCACCGCCAGGCCACCGGCGGCAGCGCCTGTCAGCAGGGCATAGGCTATGGTGAGCTGCCACATGTTCTGGGCGCCTGAGGCCACCACAAATCCCAGGGCCATGGCCACTAAGGACACCAGGATAATCCTCCGGGGGCCGTAGGCGTCCATCCAGGCGCCCGCAACGGGCTGTATGACTCCCCATACCACCATGCTCAGGGACATGGGAAGCGCCGCTTCAGCGCGGCTCAGGTCAAAAGCTTCGCTCCAGGGGATAAGGAAGACGCCGTAGGACATGCGGACGCCGCTGGCGATAAGCGCCACCAGCGTGGTGAGTGCCAGCACCACCCAGGGGTTCATACCTCCCCGGGGTGCGCTCACCGGGCTTGCCCTATGGGGAAACGAGGCATCTTAATTTCGGATGTTAGCAATACCGGGTGCCAGAAGCAAGTT
>JAZGBK010000345.1:0-3867 GCA_036476365.1 Dehalococcoidia bacterium | reverse complement strand
AAGGGCCCTATGCCGCCGGGCAGCGAAGGGATGAAGAGTACCATGTTGGCAATAGCCACCACCAGCATCACCATGTAAAAGGAAAGGTTGAGGTCAAAGGCCAGAGCGATGAGGTAGAACATGGCCGACTCCATGAGCCACACCAGGATGGACAGCAGGAATACCACGGCTATCCTGCCCGGGCTGCGCAGGGTGTGCAGCCCCAAGAGACACAGCTCTACCCACGACCCAGTCTTTGACTGCCATAGTGGCGGCAGGCGCCGGTACACGGGATTCACTATCCTTCTGGCCACCTCGGGAAAGGTGACCAGAAGCCATAACAGGCCCAGCAGACCGAAGTAGAACACGGATACCACAGTGGCGATGCCCCGGGCCCAGCCGGGAAGGGAGACAAACAGCGATACCACCACCACGAAGAAGAGGAGGGCCACCCCGTCAAACAACTGGTCCACTATGATGGAGGTGCCACTGGCCACTTTGCTTATCTTCTCCCGCTCCCCCACCATATGGGCCCGTGCCACCAGCCCCAGTTTGCCCGGCAAGATGTTATTGATGGTGAACCCGATGACCACCGGGGAGAATAGGCGCCGGGCGGAGAAGCTCCCCAGGGGTGCCAGAAAGAAGCTCCACCGCACCGTCCGCAACCATACCCCGATGAAATAGGCCGCCACCGCCGGTGCCATCAGATAGTAGTTGGCCCCAGCCACCGCTCGGGCCATCTCGGCGAGGTCAGCGCCCCGGAAGAAGAAGAACATGAAAGCCAGGGCCAGTATCGTCCCCAGCCAGAAACCCGCGCCCTTTCGCCACATGTCAGCTACGGACGCCCATAATAGTGCAACAGACTTCTGAAATAACCATCTCTTGTCATGGGGCCGGTGGCCTGAGGATGACCCCTGCCGAGGAGTAGTAGGCCGGGCTATCTCTGAACAGTACATACCGTACCCACCACCGCCACGGCTCACCCTTCAGGAAGTCACGGGCCCCCCACCCCCTGTAGCTCTCGGGGAACCACAGCAGGTTGCGATACTCCTGGCCAGGACCGTAGCCGGGCAGCTCCTGTCGCAGGATAGCCTCCTGGTTTTTGGTAGCGATGACCAGCACCCCCACCGGGGGCTGATACTGGGAGAGCTCGGTATAGCGGAACCCCGGATAGCGGCGCAGGTGCCACGCCCAGGGCCAGGCCATATCGGCGTCGGCCCACACCTCCCCTCCCTCCTCCAGCCAGCCCTCCACCTCCGACCGGTGGCCCTGGAGCTCAAAAGAGCCCTGGGCATACACCAGGGCCTGCACCGGCTGGTCGTCGGTAGTGTAGCTCGCCTGGAGGGCCACCAGCAGGGACAGCGCCCCCACCCCGGCCAGAGCAGCCAGGGACAGCGCCCGGGGCAGGAGCCGCCACCGCGCCCACTCCCCCACGAACTTGCCTCCCAGCAGCGCAAGGGGCAGCACCAGGTGAAGGAGCAGCCAGGGGGTCTTCTCCCCAGCGTAGCTGAAGAGGAGGAAAGCCCCCGCTGCCCAGAAGAGGAGAAAGGCTGTAATAGGGAAAGGCCCCTCCCTGGAGGGCCATCGCCTCAGGTAGTAAACCGCCGCCCCTATCGCCAGCAGCAGGGCCAGGAACTCGTAGGTGGTGAGCAGAAAAGGGTAGTAGAAGATGGGCTGCTCAATGCGCCCCTTGCTGTGCTGCACCAGCCAGTAGCCCACCGAGCCCCATACCCCAGTGGCCAGCCCCTGGGGGTTGGTGAAGAAAGTGGTGTACAGGGGCACGTACAGGCCGTACATGATAGCGAAGCCGGCCAGCCATTGCCGGGGCCGCCACCGCATCCCCATCCAGAAACCGGCCACCACGGCCAGGGTCAGCAACACGGTAGCCACATACATTCCCGCCCCTATAGGAGCGCCCTCAAACCCGGCACTCTTATCGGCGTTGGCCAGGGTAACCCCCAGCAACCCCTGGAACAGCCCTATCCCGGGTACGAACAGGGGAAGGGAGAGGCTGGTGATGAACAGGAACAGGGAAGGGAGAGGCGATAGGGAGGCGAAGTTAAAACCGGACCTCACGGCCCGGCCCAGCTCCCGTGCCCCGGCCAGGAGCAGAAAGGCCAAGAAAAGGCCCACCACCAGATAGGACACCTCCTTGGTAGCGAAGGCCAGCCCCAGGGCAGCCGCCGTCAGGTACAGATAGCGGCTTCTCCGCTCCCGGGTATAGCCCACCAGGCCCACCACCAGGAGCAGCACCCACAGGGCCAGATAGATATCGGTGCGGGCGAACCGGCTCAGGTAAAGGAAGACCGGGGAGAAAGTTAGCAGCCCGGCGGCGGCCACAGCCCCCCACCGCCCCAGCTCCCGGCGCAGGAAATAGGGCACCACCACTATGAGCGACCCCAGCACCGCTGCCGGCAGCCGGGCGGTGTAGTCGCTATCCCCCAGGAGCTTGAAGGTAAGGGCGGTGGCCTCAAACTGGAAGGGGCCATGCATCATGGGGTCATGCTGGTAGCCATCGCCCTCAGCCAGCTCATAGCTATAGTAGGCGTGGAGGCTCTCATCGTAGTGGTAGGGCCTCAGGTCCAGTTGCCACAGCCTCATCCCCCCCGCCACCAGGAGCAAGAGCAGGAAAATGGCGGCGTACCAGCTAAGGGACCCGGAAAACAATGACGCCCGGGCGCTCAAAAGCTACCTCCAGGAAGAGGCGCAGGCTCTCCCCTGCCCCCTGCCCGTAGCGTAGCCTCTCCAGGTCACCCACATAGACATAGCTTACACCATATCGGGCCAGCAACGCCTCTACCTTCCCCCGGTCCGGGCTGGTGTAGATGTGCTCCACGGCCTCGGTGCGACCTCTTAGCAAACGGCTCGAGCCTCGCCACTGGCGCTGGTGGTCGGGCCAGCCCAGCAGGGTGGGCAGGCCGGTGAAGGCGGATACCCGGCCGTAGCGTGAATAGTCCCCCCCCACCGCCTCCACCAGCACCGGTGTTCCCGGCTGCTGGCGCAGCCAGTCTACGGCCTCCCTCTCGGCAGGGTGAGAGCGGGCCATATAGGCCATACCGTCCAGGGTGGGCTGACGGGAGAAGCCGCCGGTAATGGATACCGCTGCCGCCGGGGGGTAGTACAGGGAGCTTAGCAGCAACACCCCGGCCACCCCCCACCACCCCCGGCGCAGCCACCTGCCCCACCCCCAGCCCCGCCACCGCACGGCGGTATAGTACACCGCAAAGGTAGCTGTCATGCTCAGCAGCAGCCACGACTGGTAGGAAAGCTTGAACACCGTGTTCACCCGGTTGCCGTGGATATCCGGGGTGTGGAACAGCTCCGCCCCTATCACCAGGAACAACGCCACGAAGGCCAGGAGCCCCACAAAGGCAGCGGGGCGCTCGTCCACCTGCGGTGAGGGCGCCTGGTTGGGAGCAGAAGCCTGCGCAGCCCCACTACGCCACAGTGACCTCACTACACCGGAAAGGGCCAGGGCGGTGAGGGCGGTGAGGGGCACCAGGAGCCACAGCCGGGAGGCCACCTGGCCCAGACCGGCAGCGGTGCCATCTCCCAGGACCGCCAGCGCCAGTACAATCCCCGCCCATAGCAGAAAGGGGTAGAGCACCAGCCCCAGGGATACCCCGGCCACCACACCCCTGACCCTCCGCACCCGCCTTACCAGAAAGGGGAGCAGCAGCCACAGCCACAGCCCCCACACCAGGAAGAAGTGAAAGGGACGGCTACCCGGCCCCAACCAGGGCAACACACCGGCCACCGGGCTGCTGTAGCTGAGGTAAAAAGGCAGATAGAGAACAAAGGAGCCGGCCACCACCATTCCCAACACCAGCCACTGCCCCCGGCCCAGCCCCCAGCGCAGGAAGAGGCAGCCGGCGACTACTACCGGGA
>JAZGBK010000344.1:0-4768 GCA_036476365.1 Dehalococcoidia bacterium | reverse complement strand
CGGTGGCAAGACGGTGGTCACCGACCCCTGGGTGGAGGGCAACCCCGTGTGCCCCATCTCCCTGGCTGACATAAAGCAGGCCCACCTGGTGCTGGTGAGCCACGACCACTTTGACCACGCCGTCAACGCCGTGGACATCTCCAAGGCCACCGGGGCCATAGTGGCCGCCATGCCGGAGACCGTCAACCGCTTCCGCCAGGAGCTTGGCCTGGCGGAGGCCAATGTGGTCATGGGCATGGGCATGAATGTGGGCGGCAGCGCCACCGTGGACGGCATCACCATAACCATGGTGGAGGCCTTCCACTCCTCCCTCACGGCGGCCCCGGCGGGGTGGATTATCCGGCTGGAGGACGGCACCCATATCTATCACGCCGGTGATACCGGCATCTTCCAGAATATGAAGCTGCTGGGGGAGCTGTACCCCCTGGACCTGGCCCTGCTACCCATCGGCAGTTGCTTCACCATGGACCCGGTGCAGGCGGCCCGGGCCACCGCCTTGCTGGGGACCAAGAGGGTCATCCCTATGCACTACAAGACCTTCCCCATCCTGGAGCAGACCCCCGACCGCTTCGTGGAGCTGGTGAGGAAAGAGGCCCCGGGGACGGAGGTGGTGGTACTGGAGCCCGGAGGCGAGTATAGCTGGTAGCCCAGCAGCATAGGCGTTCGTGACTGAGCTTACTGCCCCGGGGTGGTGGGTCACCACTTTTGGCTCCTTGAAGAACCGGGACTTCCGCTGGTTCTGGCTCGGCATGGTGATGGACTTCGCCGCCCTCCAGATGCAGATTCTGGCCCGGGGCTGGCTGGTGTACCAGATGACCTCCTCCCCCCTGGCCCTGGGGCTGGTGACGGTGGGCTGGGGGCTGCCGGTGTTCCTCTTTGCCCTGGTGGGCGGCACCGTGGCGGACAGGGTGCCCAAGCGCCGCCTCATCGTGGGCACCGAGGTCATCTTCTCCCTGTTGTCATTCCTGGTGGCGGGGCTTATCCTCTCCGGGAACATCGCTATGTGGCACCTGGTGGCCGCCGCCGTCGTCAGCGGCCTGGCCTTCACCGTCAACGGCCCCGCCCGCATGTCCTTTATACCGGAGCTGGTGCCGGAGGGGGGCCTGATGAACGCCTATGCCCTGAACTACGCCGGGCTTAACCTGATGCGGGTGGCGGCCCCGGCCATAGGCGGGCTGCTGGTGGCAGTGATAGGTGTGGGCGGGGTGTACCTCATTATCGCCTCCCTCTACGGCCTAGCCGCCCTTACCCTGATGCTGGTGGGGGTCCGGGGGCAGGTCAACACCCTGGGCCACTCCCTGGCCGCCGACCTGCGCCAAGGCCTGGACTTCGTGCGCCACAGCCCCACCGTGCCCTACCTGCTGGCCATGTTCCTGGCGGTGAGCGTGCTGGCTATGCCCTACCTGTTCCTGCTGCCGGTGTTCGCCGCTGATGTCCTCCACGTGGGGGAGGTGGGGTTGGGGTGGATGATGGCCATGGTGGGGCTGGGGGCGGTGGCCGGCACCCTATCGGTGGCCGGCCTGGGCGATTTCCGCCGCAAGGGGCTCCTGCTGCTGGGCCTGGCCGTCCTCTTCAGCCTCAGCCTGCTCCTCTTCTCCCTGTCCAGCCTGGTCCCTCTGTCGCGGCTCCTGCTGCTGGGGGTGGGGGCGGGCAACATGGGCTACATGGCGGTGAACCAGACCCTGCTCCAGAGCCATACCCCCCAGGAGCTGCGGGGGAGGGTGAGCAGCCTCACCCTGCTCAGCTTCGGCCTGGCCACCCTGGGGGTGCTGGGGTTCAGCGCCCTGGCCGAGGTGTGGGGAGCGCCGCTTGCGGTGGGCCTGGGGGCGGCCGCCCTGCTGGCCCTGGCCCTGGTATCTGCTTTCCATCCCCGCTGGCGGGGCCTGCGGTAGATTTGTTTTGGTCCACCCGCCCGCCCAGTTTTATTTTTCCTGGGGGGCGAAGCCCCCAGGCCCCCTAAGCCAAGGCACCCTCAAGACCGGCGTCCTGAGCATGTCGCAGGACAAGCGGTCCGGGGCGGGCACTATTTTGCCTGCCGGCTCTTCTCCAGCCCCTTGCGGTTGATAGACCGGGTGTAGTCGTCCCAGGCGCTCTCCTCGCCCGGCTGGCGCCGCCGGAGGCTGAAGTGGCAGGTGGGGTGCCCCGATGGTATGCCGTAGTCAAAGGCCACCTGGAAGTCCCCCATGAGCGCCGAGGCCGCCTGGAGCTCACCCTCTACGAGGTAGCGCTGGATGCGGCAGTCCAGCGGGGAGTAGATGTCCTGCAGCGGGCACCAGCGGATGTGGAAAGAGCAGGCGTCCTCGCTGTCTATAACCGGCTCCTCTACCGAGGCGTAAAACACCTCGTTAACCCAGGTGATGAAGGCGGAGGCCTTCTCCACCGGGGTCATGTCCGGCGGGAGCTGCACACCCCGCAAGGCTTCCTCGCCGGTCTGGCGGCCCACCTCCACCAGGGCTTGGGTGGCCACCTCCTGCCCCTTCTCTCCGAACTCCCGCTCCACCGCCTGGAGCATCTCCAGGAGGGCCCGGGACATCAGGGACCCGAAGACCACCATCGTGGCCGGGTCGTAGTCCGGGCGGGAGAGGGCGTCCCGGCGGAAGCACTCCACCGCCCTGGCAAAGGGGGTTTTGAACCCCACCTGGCGGCGCTCCTGCTGGCTAAGCTGTCTGGGCATAGCGGCTCCTCCTGTCATGGGCAGTTGATGGTTGCTGGCTACGGCTATTCTGTCACACCGGCAGGGGAGCGGTCAAAGTTGTTTCTCGTGGCAGAGGGGTAGTGGCCGTTGCCGTGGGCGACGCCAGGGGCAAATTGGGGCGGACGGCCTCTAACTTGCCACGCTGTGCTGGCCCCCTTACAATTCAGGTAGCGAGGAGGAATGCCGGCTTGCGAGCTTCGGACCTGTTGCTAAGATGCCTGGAGGCGGAGGGGGTGGACTATGTGTTCGGCCTCCCGGGGGAAGAGACCCTGGGACTGCTGGACTCCCTGTCCCGCAGCTCCCTCAAGTTCGTCCTCACCCGCCACGAGGCCGGGGCCGCCTTTATGGCTGGGGTCTATGGCCGGCTCACCGGACGGCCCGGCGTATGTTTCTCCACCCTGGGCCCCGGGGCCACCAACCTGCTTACAGGAGTGGCCAACGCTTACCTGGACCGCTCCCCCCTGGTGGCCATTACCGGCCAGGCCGCCCTGGCCAAGGCCCACAAAGAGGCCCACCAGTATATTGATGTGGTGGAGATATTCCGCCCGGTGACCAAGTGGAACGCCCGCATTGAGCGGGGCGAGGCCATCCCCGAGATGGTGCGCAAGGCCTTCAAGGAGGCGGCAGTGGAGAAGCCCGGCGCCACTCATCTGGAGCTGCCCGAGGATGTGGCCGATGAGGAGGTGGACGGGGAGCCCCTCCGGCACACCCCGGTGGAATACCCCCGCCCCGCCGAGGCCGCCATTGCCCAGGCGGCCCGCCTCATCCAGGATGCCCGCTACCCGGTGGCCCTGGCCGGCCACGGCGTTATCCGCCGGGGGGCGGGGCGCCGCCTCACCGAGTTCGCCCACCTCCTGGGGGTGCCTGTGGCCAACACCTTTATGGGCAAGGGCGCCGTGGACTACCGGGACTACCTCTCCCTGCTCACAGTGGGCCTCCACGATAGGGACTGGGTGATGTGCGGCCTTGAGAAGGCCGATGTGGTCATCGCCGTGGGCTACGACCAGGTGGAGTACGAGCCCCGGCTGTGGAACGGCGGCGGCGATAAGAAGATTATCCATATAGATACCACCCCCGCCGAGGTGGACGAATTCTACCAGCCTGCGGTGGAGATTGTGGCGGAAATCGGCGATGCCCTCTCTGCCCTGGCCGAGGCCTGCCCCCTGCGCCCCGGGGTGCCGGCGGGACCGGCGGTGCTCAAGGAGTTCGTCCTCCAGGAGCTGGAGGACTACCGCTACGATGACTCCTTCCCCCTCAAGCCGCAGCGGATTATCTCCGACCTGCGTCAGGCCCTGGGGGACGAGGACATCCTGCTCTCCGATGTGGGCGCCCACAAGGTGTGGCTGGCCCGCCTCTTTCCCACTGCCAAGACCAACACCATGGTCATCTCCAACGGCCTGGCCTCCATGGGGGTGGCGGTGCCGGGGGCCATCGCCGCCAAGCTGGCCTTCCCCCACCGCCAGGTGGTGGCCGTGGCCGGTGACGGCGGCTTTATGATGACCGCCGCCGAGCTGGAGACCGCCCGCCGCCTGGGGGTGTCCTTCGTGGTGCTGGTATGGGCCGACTCCGGCTACGGCCTCATCTCCTGGAAGGAGATGAGGCGCTACGAACACGACTTCGGCACCGCCTTCACCAACCCCGATTTCGCCCTGTTCGCCCGCTCCCTGGGCCTGCCCGGCTTCCGCATTGAGGCCGCCTCCCAGCTCTTGCCTACCCTGCAGCAGGCCATGGGGATGGGGCAACCGGTGGTGATAGAGGTGCCCGTGGACTACTCCGAGAACCTGCGCCTCACGGAGCGCCTGGGCCAGCTCACCTGCCCCGTGTAGGCCTCTTCTTCCCACCCACCCGCCCAGGTTATTTTCTAAGGGGGGTGAAACCCCCCAGGGACAATTCACGGGCGGGTGGGTGGGAAAGATGATGCTGGCTAAACGACCTCCATAGGCGGTTTGACAAGGCAGGCGGCGACTCTTATCATATGGCATGAATCTGGGAAAGGGAGCATAATTTGCTCAGCGGCTACCACATCATAGACCTCAGCGACGATAAGGGCCTGTTCTGCGGCAAGCTGCTGGC
>JAZGBK010000343.1:0-2244 GCA_036476365.1 Dehalococcoidia bacterium | reverse complement strand
CTGGGGGCGGTGGGGGCCTATCTCGGGGTGGTCCAAAAGCGGGAAATGCTGGCGATGCTGTAGCTGGGGGTCATCATATATTTCGGCCATGTCCTCCACCACCCCGGCGGGGACACCGGCCTGCTGCAACAGGTGCATGGTATCGTGGGCGGGCCGCCCCCGGGTCCAGGCGGAGACCATCGCCTCCAGCTCGTCCTCGTTCACCTTGCGGGCCTCAAGGGTGGCAAAACGGGGGTCGGCGGACAGCTCCGGCTGGCCCATGACCCGGCACAGGGCCTGCCACTCCTCGTCGCTGGTGCAGGCGATGGCCAGCCAGCGGTCCTCCCCCTGGCAGGGGAAAGCGCCGTGGGGGGCGGCATGGGCGTCCCGGTTGCCCACCCGCACCGCCTCCCTGTTGTTGGCCACCCGCTCCAGTATAAGGGGGGCGATAAGCCAGGAGGAGATTTCAAACTGGGAGAGGTCAATATACTGGCCCTGTCCGGTGCGGCGGCGGTGGTCCAGGGCGGCGCTGACCGCCAGGGCACCGAAGTAGGGGGCCACGAAGTCGGGGATAGCACCGAAGGGCGTGGCGGGGCCCCTATCGGGCCAGCCCATCAGATGCACCAGCCCGGCCACGGCCTGGGCCACGGTGCCGGTGCCGGGGTGGCCGGCGTAAGGCCCGGTCTGGCCCAGGTTGGTGAGGCTTATCATAATCAGGTCCGGGTTTAGCTGAGCCAGGTCATCGTATCCCAGCCCCATGCCCCTGAGCACCCCGGGGGCGAAGTTCTCCACCACCACATCGGCCCACACGACCAGCTTCCTGGCCAGCTCCAGGCCCCGCTCCGTCTTCAGGTTGAGGGAGAGGCTCATCTTGCCGGTGTTGAGGGTGGCGAAAAAGCCACCCCGGTTGAGGCCCACCGCACCGTCCCTGAAGGGGGGTGAGGTGCGTATCGTGTCCGGCCGGGTGGCCGACTCCACATGCACCACGGTGGCCCCGTGGTCCGCCATGTAGCGGCCGGTCATGGGGCCGATGCCGAAATGGGTAAAATCGGCTACCTTGATGCCGTCAAAGATGCCAGGCATGCTAAATCACCCCCTGCTGCTGCAGCGTCTTTATCTCTTCCGGGGAAAGCCCCAGCCACTGGCCATACACCTCCTGGTTGTGCTCGCCCACCAACGGTGCCCGCTGGCCGGACCTCACCGGGGTGGGGCTGGACTGGATGAAGGGGCCGGGGTAGGTGAGGGAGCGGCCCAGCTCGGGGTGCTCCACCTCCTTCCAGTAGCCCCGGGCCTGGAGTTGTGGGTCGTTGAGGATATCGGTCACATCATACACCGGCAGCAGGATAAGGCGGCGCTCCAGGGCCCCCTGGAGCATCTCCTGCTTGGTGTGGGTGAGGAAAAAGGCCCCCAGCCTCTCCTCCACCGGCTCCATCCACTCCCGAGTTACGGTGGACATGTCCAGGGCCTTCCAGTCTATGCTGCGCAGGAAGTCGTCGGCCATGCCCTCACTGTCCATCCAGTCCACCAGGGCCTGGTTCACCCGGGCACCGGTATCGCCGCCGTAGATAGCGAAGGAGATGAAGCCGTCCTTGCACGGCCACACCTGCCGCTCCGGGATGGCGGCCAGGAGCTCGCCCCGGAACTGGCCGGAGCGCCTGATGATGCGCTGGTTGATGTCCATGAAGGTGGGAGCGTTGGCCCCCAGGCTCACCGAGGCCTGCTGGGCAGAGGTATCCACCCTCTGGCCCTGCCCGGTGCGGCCCCGGTGGAAGAGGGCCATCACCGTGCCGGCGGCGGCCTCGGTGCAGGCGATGGGATAGGTTATGGGGTAGCCCACCCGAACCGGGGCCCTATCGGTATCGCCGCTCAGGGACATGTAGCCACTCATGGCCACGGCCACGATGTCCGGGCCCTTATAGCTGCTGTAGGGGCCGGTGGTGCCGAAGGGGGTGACCGAGGCGAACACCAGGGAGGGGTTGACCTCCCGGAGAGCATCGTAGCCCAGCCCCAGGGAGTCCAGATAGCCGGGGGGGAAGGACTCCACCAGGGCATCAGCTTTGGCCACCAGCCTCTTCAGTAACTCCTGGCCCCGGGGCTCCTCCAGGTTGAGGGTGATGCCCTTCTTGCCCTGGCAGAAGGCGAACCAGAACAGGCTCTTGTCGGGGTGGGGGTCGTCCTGGAGAAAGGGGCCAATCATGCGGGCGGGGTCACCCCCCGGCCTCTCCACCTTGACCACCTCAGCGCCCAGGTCGGCCAGCAGCTTGC
>JAZGBK010000342.1:0-3444 GCA_036476365.1 Dehalococcoidia bacterium | reverse complement strand
GTTGACGCCTGAAGGCGCTGATGTGCTCCCGGTGCCCTTTCTGGAGGGCGGGTAGGAGCCGGTGCAGCATATGGGACAGGGTTTCTCCGGGGAAGCACAACCCCCGCAGTGTCTGGACCACCTCTTCTTCTATCTTCACGGACTTATATGGCATTGCTAACCTCCGTTCAGCGAGACCCATTGTAGAGTTATTCCACCTTGGTGTCAACAAAGCCTCAAAGAGTACTTGTAAGCAATTATGGCACCAAGGTGGAATAACTCCCCTAAACGCCCTAAATCTCACTTTCCCTCACGCAAGCTCACGATTTCTCTCGTTTTCGTGTGACGTTGGTAAGAAGGGGGGCGGTTCGCAGGAGGGCCGGGGGTGGTAAGGTGGGGAAGGACGGCATGGAGGAGGGTGTGGGTGGACTTTACAAGAGGCTAAGCCATGTCGCAGGTTGGGGTGGGGGGAAAGTGGGGGGGGTGCATGTTCTTGCCGCCACAATGATGATTGAAGACGGGATGATTGTCGGCTACAACATGCCCATACGACACCGACTGTGATACCCCCTCGCAATCAGCTTCTGGCCCAACACGGTGCGCTCCCCAGGCAGCCCGTGCCACCCAAGCCGGAGGCCGCCCAGGCGGGTCTGACCCACCAGTGGCCTTCTGCTATACTCCCCCCGGAACCCAGCCACCCCGGGGGAAAGGTTCTACCCGCAACAATAAGGAGGCATGGCGGACTACTATTACGATGTGTAAGGCGGCCAGCGCATGGACCTGCTGAAGCAGGCCAAGCCCGACCTCTACTAGGCCTTCCGGAACTTCAACAGCATGACCTATGCGGAAGGGGTGCTGCCGGCCAAGACTAAGGAGCTCATCGCCTTGGCCTGTGCCCACATCACCCAGTGCCCCTACTGCATTGACGGCCACAGCCAGCGGGCAAGGAAGCCGGGCTGCACTGAGGCGGAGGTCGCCGAGGCCATCTGCGTGGCCATCGCCATCCGGGCGGGGGCCACAGGCACCAGGACCTTGACCTCCCGGCGGCTTCCCTCCACATCCTGCCACGGGCCTCCCTGCGGTAGCCTCCCGGTGTGGCTGAGAGCAACGGCCGCACCAGGGAAAGGTAGGGCAGGCTGTACTGTCAGCCTCATGCAGTGTATTGACAAGGAGCAGCCCAGCGACTATCGTTGTTTCAGTAGGGCAGGAGGGGGTGAACGCCTTGCCCAGAGAGAACTATCGCAGGATCGCCAGGGGATATGAACCGCGCGAGCCCGCAGCTTTGCCGGAGCAGGCCCTCTATGTGCTGAGGTCATTCTGGATAGCCATAAAGGTGTTGTGGTGGCGCGTTCGTCCCGACAAGGTCCACGATGAGGGCCAAGAAAAGAAGGGGACCAAAGTTTGAGCCACGGCCGTATGTGCGTTCAGGGGCAAGTGTCTTCGCCTCGCTGCGGGAGGGCGCTGTTGGAGTCGGGCGGCGGAAAGGCGGCCTGGGCGGGAGCAGCCGGGGAGCGCGGTGCACCATGTTGACACGTGAGGATGTGTCGGCCTTGCTCACATTGATGAGCGAGGCCATAGAGCGGGAGGGGATTGAGAGAGAGCACGACACAGGGCGGGGCAACCGCAGATTCTATCACCTGGTCGACCTGCGGAACAGGTTGCTGGCCACCTTCATGCATGTTGGCGGGCCGGTTCGGTACGCTACCCTTTCAAAGCAGCTCACCATGAAACTAGGCAAGCCTCGCCGTAGCGTCAGGTGGAACTGACCCCGCCACCCCAGGCAGTGGCACCGGAACATAAGTTACCGACCCCGCAGCATAGACGGCCGGCTTCGCCAGCCCAAGGAGGCAAGACGCTTTGGGACGCTATCACAGTACCATTTCTTCGCAGAGCAGCGATCGGCCGGGAACCCACATCCGCTACTCGCCGCTACACAACGCCATACGACGGCGGTAAGGTCTTTGCGGCATGGCTCGGACGTCTTTGAACTGCAGCAGATGCCGTCGCCTGCCGGTCCGGAAATGACCTGCCGCTCTTGTGAGCGTGCCGGCACTCATGTCAAAGCTGGCCCCCATTATGGCAAACTATGTGGACAACCTGAGTTTGGGTAAAGGGAAATGTGCCCGTTGCGCCTCAACGGGTGCGTAGGTTGCCTACATCGGCCCCGCCGGTTGGCATCTTCCGGTGACAGCAACTTGACCTCAGACGCAGCTATGATACGATATGTTGCAGCCGGGACGAGAAGGTGGCATGGATGAGGACTCTGTTTCTTTGCCTAGAGTGTGGGCACCGTCTTCTTGAGCGAAACCCAGACACCCGTCATCGTTGTCATGACTGCCATAGCGCGGCTTTTGTGAAGCAGGTTGACCTTCGCTTGGCAGGGCTTGCTCTGAAGCCAGTGGCAACTCTCTGGCTCATGCGTGGCGAAAGGAGGTTGCTACCCCCTCCTGTTCCCTGGGAGGTCGTGGACTTACCATCATATACGGCAGCCCTTTTCTCCGTGATTAGCAAGGCAAGAACTCCAGAGAGAGGGCGGCGGGCTGTAGAGTTCATGCTCATTGAGGTGGGGTTTCCAGAAAGCCAGGCCAGGGATTTCGCAGCCCAAGTGTATAGTACGTAATACCACAGAAGGACAGATTGTGAAACAGAAAAGGTCTGGGCTGTGGGGCTTGCACTCCTTTGGTTTAACGAGACATCCTGTTGCCCAACATTCCATCGGAATGTGGCCCAACAATCTCGAATCTTGTTAGATTAGATGACCGGTAACGAACCCAGGGTAGTGACATAGCGTGAGCAATCCACCAGCGGCTTTGATCAGGTGTAGGAAGGTATCAGCCAGTCCCGCAAATCTTGAACTTGTGTAATTGGATATGCATAATACCTGTATAACAACATGTGGAGGCTCTGATGGTCAAGAAGGTAATTCAGGTTCCTGTTGACGCCGAGCTGCTCACTGCTCTGGACCTTCTGTCGAGGAAGAAACGTAAGACCAGGTCAGAGCTGATTCGCCAGGCCTGCCAGTACTACCTGAGGCAAGTGGAAGTCGAAGAGTTGGATCGGCTGTATCAACAGGGGTACGAGAGGTTGCCTGAGGAATCGGAGCTGGGAGAGGTCCAAATAGCTCTGGCTGGTGAGGTTTTACCCAAGGAGTCGTGGTAAGTGCGCCGGGGTGAGGTATGGTGGGCTGAACTGCCCTCACCTATCGGCAGGCGCCCCGTGCTCTTGCTGTCGAGGAATGCTGCATATAAATGAGAACCTCGGTTACTGTTGGCCTTGTCACCCGCACCATTCGTGCCATTCCAGTGGAAGTGCCACTCGGTCCAGAAGACGGCATGCCTGCGCACTGTGCCGTCAACCTGGATGATATCCTTACCGTTCCTAAAGCCAGGATAGCTGAGCGAATTACTACCTTGTCTGCTGAGCAGATGGCCGCAGTTGCCAGGGCGGTTGTTTTCGCTCTTGACC
>JAZGBK010000341.1:0-2561 GCA_036476365.1 Dehalococcoidia bacterium | reverse complement strand
GGGCAGTGCCGTGGCCGAGGTGGTCACCAGGCACTGCCCCTGCTTCATAGACATGGTGGCCGTGCAGGATGTGTTCGGCGAGTCTGGGGAGGCTGACGAGCTGCGTGAGAAGTACGGCCTCACCTATCAGCATATCCGGGAAAAGGCCCTGGACCTTCTGAAGAAGAAGGATTCCCGCCGCTGACCCCCAGCACCGAGGAGGCACCATGAAGATGACACAGCTTCTTAACCTGGGGCAGAGCCCCTGGCTGGACATGATTGAGCGGGGGCACACCCGGTCCGGGGAGCTGCGGCGCATGATAGAGGAGAAGGGGCTGAGAGGCATGACCTCCAACCCCACCATCTTTGACAAGGCCATCAGCGGGGGCAAGGAATACGAGGCCGATATACAGCGGCTGGCCGCTGAAGGCAAAAGCACCTTTGAAATCTACGAGGCCCTCGCCATTACTGACATCCAGGAGGCGACAGCCGCCTTCCGGCCGGTCTACGAGCAGAGCGGGGGGCTGGACGGCTACGTCAGCCTGGAGCCCCCCTCCCAGTACGCCTACGACCTGGAGAAGACCCTATCCGAAGCTTCCCGCTACTTCCGTCTGGTGGGCGCTCCCAATGTTATGATTAAGGTGCCCGGCACAGCAGAGGGGGTGGTAGCCCTGCGCCGCCTCATCGCCCAGGGGATAAACATTAATGTCACCCTCCTCTTCTCCCCCTACAACTACGCCGTGGTGGCCCAGGCCTATATTGATGGCCTGCAAGACCTGGCCCAGCGCGGAGGGGACCTGAGCCAGGTGTCCTCGGTGGCCAGCGTCTTTGTCAGCCGCATAGATACCGCTGTGGACAAACGGCTGGAAGGGCTGATAGCCGCCGGGGCCGACCCTGCCCGGAAACGGGAACTGGAGGGGTTGCGGGGCCAGGCAGCCGTGGCCAACTCCCACATAACCTACCAGCTTTACACACAGCGCTTCGCTGCCGCCGACTTCAAGGCGCTGGAAGCCAAAGGCGCCCGGCCCCAGCGCCTGCTGTGGGGCAGTACCAGCACCAAAAACCCCGCCTACCACGACCTGAAGTATGTGGATGACCTCATCTGCCCCGGCACAGTGAACACATTGCCGCCGGAGACATGGCAGGCCTTCCTGGACCACGGCACCCCGGCACACACCTTGGGCCGGGACTCCGCTGCGGCCAGAGCCGTGCTGGAACGGCTGGAGGCCGTGGGCATATCTATGGAAGAGGTGCACGCTACTCTGCAGAAGGACGGTGTGACCGCTTTTGCCGCCTCCCTGGACTCCCTGGTGGGCACCCTGGAGGAGAGGCGCAAGGCGGCCCTGGGAGCACGATGATACAGCGCATCGTGGTCGCCAGCGACCACGCCGGATTTGAGCTCAAGGAGGCCACCAAGGGCTTCCTATCCGAGTTGGGCTACGAGGTGGACGATGTAGGCACCTACAGCACCGACCCCGTGGACTACCCGGAGTACAGCCGGATGGCGGCGGAGAAGGTGGCCTCCGGCGAGCATAGCCGGGGTATCGTGTTCTGCGGCACCGGACAGGGAGACGCCATGGTGGCCAACAAGGTGCCCGGGATAAGGGCGGCGCTGTGCTGGGACACCTTCACCGCCCAGTTCAGCCGGGCCCACAACGACGCCAATGTGCTGGTGCTGGGGGGCTGGCTGGTGGGACAGCGGCTGGCCCGGGAAATAGTCCGGGTATGGCTGGACACCCCCTTCGACGGCGGCCGCCACCAGCGCCGGGTGGAGCAGATAATGGCCGTTGAGACCCAGGCACTCCACCACCCCCGCCCCCGTAAGGTGTACGATGTAACACTACCCATCCACCCCGCCATGGTAGTGTACCCCGGCGACCCCTCCGTGGCGGTGGACAGCGTCAAGTCCATCGCCCAGGGCGGCTCCAGCAATGTCTCCCTCCTGCACATAGGCACTCACACCGGTACCCACGCCGATGCTCCCGGCCATTTCATCCCCGGTGCTCCCGGCATTGACAGCGTGGCGCCGGAGGTGCTGCTGGGCCTCGCCCGCATCTTCCAGCTACCGGAGGCCCACCACATCAGCCGCCAGGTGCTGGAGGGGCTGGACCTGAAAGGAGTCACCCGCCTGCTCCTGGGCACCCGCAACTCGGCCCTGCTCAGACAGGGACAGTTTGACACGGACTACGCCTTCGTTTCTGAGGACGCCGCCCGCTACCTGGTAGAGCTGGGGGTGAAGCTGGTGGGGGTGGATTATCTGTCCGTTGAGGAGTACCGGAAGGAGGGCCATCCCACCCATCACACACTGCTGAGGGCCGGGGTGGTGGTTGTGGAAGGGCTGGACCTGACCGGGATGCCCCCCGGCGACTACGAGCTGCTATGCCTGCCTCTGAAACTTAAAGATGGCGACGGCGCTCCAGCCCGGGTATTGCTGCGGGAGCTGTAGTGGCCCGGTCCGTCCAGGTGCTGCCTGCCATCCTCACCGAGGACCCCAAGGCCCTGGAGACACTGGTGCGCCAGGCGGAGACCTTCACCACCCGGGTGCAGTTTGACATCATGGACGGCCAGTTCGTCCCTTCCCG
>JAZGBK010000340.1:0-5782 GCA_036476365.1 Dehalococcoidia bacterium | reverse complement strand
CCGCCAGGTTGAGCAGTATCATGACCTCCCTCCAACAAGGGGTGCTGGGCAGCTTCCGCCGCCTGCCCTCCGTCGCTATCCTCAGCGTAGCCATCTGGTTACTGGAGACATCCCGGCTGTTCCTGGTGGTTTCCGCCCTGGATTTACAGGTCAGCCCCATGCTGCTGCTGTTCACCGCCCAGGCCACCGCCCTGCTGGCGGCCGTGCCCCTCACCCCCGCCGGCTTAGGGGTGGTAGAGCCGGGGATAGCCGGCATCCTGATGCTCGCCCTCCCCAAAGAAGCCGCCTGGTCGGTGGCCATCATGGACCGCACCGTTAGTTACCTGAGCCTCATCGTGGTGGGGCTGAGCATCATGCTCCTGCGGGAGATTCGGCGGCTCAGGGCCCCCGCTGCCAGGGGCAAGCAAAAGGCAGCAGGGATGGGTGAAGAGGGTAGAAAAAGTTAGAAATCCATAAGCCAAGAGGGCCTGACAGCCCCGGAGGCGACCCGGCCAATGGGGGGAGTGGGTTCCCCAAAATTGGCAAAGTGTGGTAGAATGGTGCCGATTGGGGAGGTGAATATGCGGCCCTCAGCCGTACCGGTCCATCCCGGCGCCGGGGGTAATCTTGACCCCGGCCATCTCAGGACCAACTCTTGTTACGGCAGCTACCGGAGTTACGCCCTCCGGGCACGGGGGCCACAGCCAACCAACACAGCCACCAGTTGCTGAACCACAGGATGGCAGGGTAGGGAGAGGGCCAAGCCTTTCATTTCAGCGCTCCCATCGCAAAGGAGGTTTATGTCAACTCTGACCAAAATCATCGCTTGGTTCAAAGAGATAGGCAAGGACGATATCGGCAGGGTCGGCGGCAAGGGGGCCAACTTGGGAGAGATGTCCCAGGCCAACATCCCCATCCCGCCAGGTTTTATAGTCACCGCTCAGGCATATTTCAGTTTCCTTGAAAGCGCCGGACTCAGGGGCCCCATACAGAAGCTCCTGGTCGGTCTGGACCCCGAATCGGAGCAGCTCCACAAGACGGCCGCACAGCTACAGAAGCGAATAATGAAGGCGGAGATGCCCGCTGAAACCGCCCGCCAGATAGAGGAAGCCTATGCTCAGATGGGAGGTCTGGTGGCGGTGCGCTCCTCAGCCACAGCCGAGGACCTGCCCAGCGCCTCCTTCGCCGGCCAGCACAGCACCTTCCTCAATGTGCGTGGGGGGAAGGAAGTGGTACAGGCAGTCCACGAGTGCTGGGCCTCCCTCTTTGAACCCCGGGCCATCTTCTACCGGGTCCAGCACGGCTTCGACCACCTCCAGGTGGGCATCGCAGCAGTGGTGCAGAGGATGGTGCCGTCCGACATCTCGGGGACCCTGTTCACCGCCGACCCTCATAGCGGGGACCACAGCCGCATAATAATAGAGGCCGTTTACGGACTGGGAGAGGCCCTGGTCTCCGGAGAAGTCCAGCCCGATACCTACACCATGGACAAGGACGGCCACAAGTTGCTGGAGACACGGGTGAACGCCCAAGAGTGGGAGCTGAAGCGGGAGCCAGGCAGCCGGGATGGCTACTCCAAGGTACCCATCAGCTCACCCCGCCGGGAGGCACAGAAGGTCTCCGAGGCCCAGATCGCGGCCCTGGCCGAAATAGGCTCTCACATAGAAGAGCTGTATGGCACCCCGCAGGACATTGAGTGGGCCATCGATGGAGCTTCCCTCTACATAGTCCAGTCCCGGCCCATCACCACCCTCACCCCCAAGTGGGAGCAGGAGATAGCCGAGCTGGTAGGCGAGGTGGTGGCCGAGGGTGTGGCCGCCAGCCGGGGGGTGGCCTGGGGACCGGTGAAAATCATTTCCGGCACCTCCGAAATCGCCAAGGTAGAGAAGGGCGATGTGCTGGTAGCCAAGATGACCAACCCAGACCTGGCTCCAGCTATGAACCGGGCCGCTGGCATCATTACCGATGAAGGCGGCCTGACTTCTCATGCCGCCATAGTGAGCCGGGAGATGGGTATCCCCTGCGTGGTGGGCACCTCCAGCGCCACCAAGGTCCTTAAAAACGGCCAGATTGTTACCGTGGACGGTTTCCGGGGCCGGGTGTACAAGGGGAAAGTAGCCATAGAGACCGGCCCGACAGTAGTGCGGGCAGAGAAGCTGCGCACCCGCACCCGGGTATACGTCAACCTGGCCGACCCCTCCCGGGCCGAGCATGTGGCCTCCCTGGATGTGGACGGCGTGGGGTTGCTGCGGGCCGAATTCATCATCGCCCACTACATCCGGGAGCATCCCAGGTACATGCTATCCCGCGGGCGGGGAGCCAAATTCACCGAGAAGCTGGCCGATGCCATCGGCATCTTTGCCAAGGCATTCTATCCCAGGCCGGTGGTCTACCGCACCACCGACTTCAAGACCAACGAGTACCGCAACCTCAAGGGAGGGCGGGCTTACGAGGTTGTAGAGAGCAATCCTATGCTGGGGTACAGGGGCTGCTCCAGGTACATCCGGGATATGGACGCCTTTATCCTGGAGGTGGAGGCCATCAAGAAGGTCCGCCAGGAGTACGACAACCTGTGGGTGATGATACCCTTTGTACGCACCCCCCGGGAGATGGCCACCTCCAAAGAGATAATGCACCAGGCCGGTCTGGAGCAATCACCCAACTTCAAGCTGTGGATGATGGTGGAGGTGCCCTCCAATGTATTGCTAATAGACCAGTTCCTGGATGTGGGCATAGACGGTATCTCCATCGGCTCCAACGACCTCACTCAGTTGGTGCTGGGCATAGACCGGGACAGCAGGCTGCTGGCCGAGGACTTTGACGAGCAGGACGAGGCCGTAATGGTAGCCATGGAGAAAGTTATCACCACCTCCAAGCAGCGTGCTGTTACCAGCTCCATATGCGGCCAGGCCCCTTCCAACTACCCCGACCTCACCATGAAGCTGGTCCAGTGGGGCATCAACTCCGTATCCGTGACCCCGGACATGATAGACCAGACCCGGGAGGTTATCGCCGGGGTAGAGGCCCGCCTGGGCATCACCCCGGAGCCAGCAGAGGCGTAGGAGGGCTTTCTTTGCCACACCGGGGCATCCGAGAGCGGCTGGAGGCCCGGGAAGAAAGTCTGTCCCCCCATGCCACCAGGAGCCGTCTCTCCCGGGGCAGGCTCCGTCCCGAGCCACCCCACCCGCTGCGCACCCATTTCCAGCGGGACCGGGACCGCATAGTCCATGCCAACGCTTTCCGCCGCCTCAAGCACAAGACCCAGGTGTTCGTGGCCCCCCTGGGCGACCATTATGTCACCCGGCTCACCCACACCCTGGAAGTATCCCAGGTTGCCCGCACCATCTGCCGGGCCCTGAACCTCAACGAGGACCTCACCGAAGCTATCGCCCTGGGACACGACCTGGGCCACACTCCCTTCGGCCACATCGGCGAGGAGGTCCTGGACCAGCTCCTGCCCCAGGGCTTCAGCCACAACCAGCAAAGCCTGCGCGTGGTAGATGTGCTGGAGAACGACGGCCAGGGGCTAAACCTCACCTACGAGGTGAGGGAAGGCCTCTTGGGCCACTCCAAGGCCCAGGAGGAGGTGCTGGGCGAGGGCTGGGGCCAGGTGGCCACCCTGGAAGGTCAGGTGGTCAAGCTGGCCGACCTGTTCGCCTACATCAACCACGATGTCAGCGATGCCATACGGGCCGGTCTCCTCTCCGAGGCCGACCTGCCCCCCCGGGCGGTAGGAGTGCTGGGCAAGTCCCACTCCGAGCGCATAGATACCCTGGTATCCGATACAGTGGAGTCATCCTGGGCAGCCACCGGGCTGGTAGCCGGCACCCCCCGTATCGGCATGAGCCCCAAGGTGCGCCGGGCCGCCGAGGAGCTGCGGGACTTCCTCTTTGACCGGGTCTATACCCCCCGCTCCGCCCTGGAGGAAACGGAGCGTGCCCGAGGGGCGGTGCGCCTCATCTTCAGTTTCCTGCTGGCCCACCCCCAGCACCTGCCCCCGGAATACCAACAGCGCGAGGAGCCTCCGGAGAGGAAGGTGGCCGATTACATAGCAGGCATGACCGACCACTACGCCCTGCGCCTGGCCCGGGAGATTGAGCCCTCCCGCACTTGGCTGCTGCCTGCGCTATAATCGTTTATAATGTTGATAGAGCAGAGAGGCTGCGAAGGGCGGTTTTCGGGGCCGTGAGCGTCGCTGAAGATGTAAAGCAGAAGTTAGACATCGTAGAGGTGGTGTCGGAGCACACCCAGCTACACAAGTCGGGCAAGAACCTCCGGGGCCTGTGCCCCTTCCATACCGAGAAAGACCCCTCCTTCTATGTCTTCCCCGACCAGGGGAGCTGGCACTGCTTCGGCCGGTGCAACACCGGGGGGGATGTGTTTGCCTTCGTCATGAAGCGGGAGAACATCCCCTTCGTGGAGGCCCTGCACGCCCTGGCGGAGCGGGCGGGGGTGAGCCTGAGGCCCCACCCCCAGGCCGAGGAGCAGGCCCGTGAGCAGGAGGGGCTCCACCGCCTCAACGAGGCCGCCGCTGACTACTACCACCAGCTTCTGGTACACTCCACAGAGGGAAAGAGGGCCCTGGAATACCTGAAGGGGCGGGGGGTGAACATAGAGACGGTGCTGGACTTCAAGCTGGGCTACGCACCAGGCTCCCACCATAGCCTCCACCCCCACCTGGAGGGGCTGGGCTTCCCCCGGGAGGAAATTGTCCTGGCCGGTCTATCCCGGCAGAACGATGACGGCACCGTGCGCGACCTGTTCCGCAACCGGCTGCTGTTCCCTATCCGGGACGCCTCCGGCAAGCTGGCCGGGTTCGGCGGCCGGGCCCTGGACGATGCCACCCCTAAGTACCTCAACTCCCCGGCCACGCCGGTGT
This sequence comes from Dehalococcoidia bacterium, assembly GCA_036476365.1. GTDB lineage: Bacteria > Chloroflexota > Dehalococcoidia > JACVQG01 > JAHKAY01 > JASLQE01. The sequence continues at coordinate 924 of JAZGBK010000340.1, read as the reverse complement.
TTGACAAGCGCTCCCTGCTCTACGGCCTGGACCGGGCCCGGGAGGCCATCCGCAGGCAGGACCGGGCCGTTATAGTAGAGGGGTACATGGATACCATAATTGCCCACCAGGCGGGCTATATGGAGACGGTGGCCACCATGGGGGTAGCCCTTACCCAGAACCAGCTACTGGGGCTCAAGCGACTCACCCGCAACCTGATGCTGGCCCTGGACGCCGACGAGGCCGGGGTGGAGGCCACCCTGAAGGGGGTGGAGGTGGCCGCCTCCGCCCTGGGGGACAAGGTGACCCCGGTGCCCACCTGGCAGGGGGTGGTGCGTTACGAGCACATCCTGGACGCCGAAATCCGGGTGCTGGCCCTGCCCCAGGGCCAGGACCCCGACGAAGTCATCCTGAAGGACCCCACCCAGTGGCAGCAGTTGCTGGATACAGCGCCGCCGGTGATGGACTTCCTCCTGGAAGCCCTGGCTCCCCACATACAGCAGGGCGCCGGATGGCAGGAGAAGACGGCCCTGGCGAGGCGGCTCAGCCCCCTGTTTAACGAAATCAAGGACCCCATCCGCTGGTCATACTACGCCCAGAAGCTCTCCCGCCGGCTGGGGGTAGAGGAGCGGCTCCTCTCCTCGGCGCTGTCCCCCGGCAGGACGGCAGACGCCCGGCGGGGTCGGGGAGGGGGGGCGATGGCCCAAGACCCGCCAGTCAGTGGGCCCCTGTCCTCACGGTCGGGCGTGGAGGAGTACTGCCTGGCCCTGTGCCTCAACTCCCCTGAGCTGAAGGCAGCGGCGGGGGAGCTGGCCGCCGAACTGTTTGAGGACTCCCTGAACCGGGAGCTGCTCCGGCGCTGGCTGGAGGCCCCCGATGTGGCCCGCCTCCAGGAGGACATGGAGGAGCCCCTGCGGGAGCACCTGGACCTGGTGCTGGCCCACC
>JAZGBK010000034.1:0-3306 GCA_036476365.1 Dehalococcoidia bacterium | reverse complement strand
ACGCACATCGCCCGCTACCAGGGGCAGGAAGCCGCTGGGATAGACATCGCCGATGTGGGACACGAAGCAGCAGCAGTTGCCATCGTTGACGCCCCGGGCCCGGCCGATACCGTCCCCCGAGGTGAAGCCGGGGGCGGTGACCCCCACCCCGCCGCTCTCCTGGAGGGCCACCCGGCGGTAGTGCTGGCCGGCGGTGGTCTTGATGTCAAAGGGGGCGGTGTGCGAGAAGTGGTACAGCCAGTGGAAGACGGCCTCGTGCTGCTCCGGGGTAACCATGTCCTGTTGCTGCCCCCGTCCGGTAGGCACCAGGAAGAACAGGTCCCACAGGGCCGGGCGCAGCCCCACCACCATCTGCGCCAGCTCCTCCAGGGCATCCACATTGTAGCGGCTGACGGTGGTATTTACCTGGACGGAGTAGCCCCGCCCGTTGATAGCCTCCAGGATTTCCAGGGTGCGCTGGAAGGAGCCGGGCATGCCCCGGAAGCTGTCCTGCACCTCGGGAGTAGCGCCGTCCAGGCTCACCGAGAACCGGGAGACCCCGGCCTCCCAGGCGGCCTCTACGGCCGCGGGGGTGAACCGGGCGGTGGCGGTGGGGGCCAGGGACACCCGGCGCACCCGGGAGGCGGCGTAGCTGATGAGCTCCAGGAGGTCGGGGCGCATCATGGGGTCGCCCCCGGTGAGCACCAGCAGGGGGGCCTTCATGGCCGCCACCTGGTCAATGAGCCGGAAGCCATCTGCGGTAGTCAGCTCCTGGGGGTGGCGGCGGGGCTGGGCGGTGGCCCGGCAGTGGCGGCAGGCGAAGGCACAGGCCCGGGTCACCTCCCAGAACACTATAAAGGGGGTGACGGCGAAGTCTAAGGAGGCCAGGAGGGAACCAGCCCCTCCGGCCTCAGGCGATGCCGATTTCCTCATCGGTCAAATAGCAGGCGGGGTCGGCGGCCCACACATCGCCGTGGACTGCCTCGGCCCGCACCCGGAAATTGCCGCCGCACAGAGAGAAAAAGCGGCAGCGGGCGCAGCGCCCCCCTATCCTGCCCTTCCTGTCCCTCAGCCCCGCCAGCAGGGGGTCCGAGGTGTCCTCCCATATCTGGGAGAAGGGCCGCTCCCTGATACTGCCCAGGTCGTAATGGCCCCAGAACTGGTCGGGGTGGACATGGCCCAGGTGGTTTATGGCGGATATGCCCTGGCCGGAGCTGTTGCCCCCGTTGCGCTCCAGGAAGCGGTACACCTCTTGGGCCCGCACCGGGTCCTGAGGGACCATCTTCAGGTAAAGGTAAACGCCATCGGCGTGGTTGTCCACAGTAAGGATATCCTTGCCCAGCCCCCGGCGGTGGAAGTCCAGCGCCCGGTCAAAGATGAGGTCCATGGTGGTGCGGCGCTCCTCGGGGGTGAGGTCCCAGGAGATTAGCTGGCTGCCCCTCCCGGCGTATACCAGATGGTAGAAACACAGCCGGTCAATCCCCTCCTCCTCCAGCAGACGGAAGATGTCCGGCACGAAGGAGTTGTTGAAGCGGGTGATAGTGAAGCGTATACCCGTCCTCAGCCCGGCCCGGCGGGCGTTGGCCAGGCCGCGTAGGGCCTCCTCGAAGGCCCCCTGCTTGCCACGGAAGCGGTCGTGGGCCTCCCCCACCCCATCCAGGCTCACCCCCACATACACCACACCGGCCTGCTTCATGTCTCGGGCCATCTCCGGCGTGATGAGGGTACCGTTGGTGGAGACCACCGCCCGCAGGCCCCGGGAGGAAGCCAGAGACATGAGCTCCAACAGGTCTTCCCGCATCGTTGGCTCGCCGCCGGAGAAGAGGAGGACAGGCGCCCCATAGGCGGCCAGGTCATCAATCAGTGCCCGGCCCTCGGCAGTGGTGAGCTCGCCGGGGCTGGCGGCTTCCCCGGCGCTGGCGTAACAGTGGACGCAGTGCAGATTACAGCGCCGGGTGGTGTTCCATACCACCACCGGGCGGCGATGGCTGGAAGCCGAGTAGCGCAACCCGTCGCCAGGCATGTTCTGGCCACAGAGGAGCTTGCTTATGTCAACCATTTCGGCGCGGTCCCCCTCATGGTAGCCGGCCCTGACGGGCCAGGGGCTACTGAGCCTATTATACAGCAATAGGGGACGGGCCGAAACCGCCCGTGCTGACTATCTGTCCTCTACGCCCCTAGCAACCCCTTCTTGCCCAGTACCTTCTCCACATCCTTGGTGGCGGCGCAGCGCTGGAAGATGGCCAGCGCCTGGTCCAGCAGCTCCATCCCCCGCTCCCGGTCTCCGGGGCCCTTCCGCTTCAGGTGCATCTCCCCCCATGCAACCATGACGCGGGCCTCGTGGTAAAGGAAGCCGTGGGTGCGCTCCACTTCCAGGGCCTCCCTGAAGGCCCTCTCTGCCTCAGGCCAGTTGCCCCGGGCGGTGGCCAGGATGCCCTCGGCCAGATGGACTGGCGCCGCTAGGCCCCGCCACGGCTGGGGGCGTGCCAGCAGCTCCTGGGCGTGCCTGAGGTCTTGCTCCGCCTGCTCCAGGCTTCCCGTCTTTACGTGCAGCTCGCAGAGGAGAGGCAGCAGGTTCAGCTCCTGGAGCACACTGCCCTTGTCGTGGGCCAGGGCGTAGCCTTTGGTGAGCACCTCCTCCGCTTTGGCGGTATCGCCACTGCCCAGGAGGAACCGGCCGTAATACATACACGCCTCCACACTATAGTGGGGCTCATGGCCACTTTCAGCGGCTTCCAAGGCTCCGACCAGGAAGCGCTTCGCCTGCTCCCACTCCCCCAGCACGGCATACGCAGCCCCAGCCGAAAAGGCCAAACCGGGGTCAAGATAGGGATGCCCTGAAGCCGCCTCCTCTGCTCGCCGGAGAGCTTCTGCCGCTTTCTGAGGGCTGCCGGTCAACGCCGAGAGCAGTCCTACCAGACGGTGCATGATTACGTCGTACCGCTCCATATAGGAGCGTCGCCGATGCTCCAGGCAGCGTTCCAGGCACTGCTCCAGCCACGCCCGGTCGTTCCTCCACGGCCAAATCATGATCGGATATATGTTGGCCCGAGCTTTAAACCAGGGGCGGTGGGCAACCTGCCAGCTCCGCTCGGCATATTCCTCGGCCTGGGCCAGCTCGCCACGGGAAGCCAGAGCGCAGGCAAAGTCGGTGCAGGTCTGGCCGACCTGATTAAGGTTGTTCAGGCGTTCAGCGATTTGAAGCGCCTGCTTTCCATGCCGGAGCGCCCCCTCCAGGTCCAGCACTCTAAAGAGGCCGTGGGCCAACCCGCCGTAGCAAAACGCCTTTTCCGCACTGTCGGGCTCCGCTTCCAGCAGCTTGACCCC
>JAZGBK010000339.1:0-16104 GCA_036476365.1 Dehalococcoidia bacterium | reverse complement strand
CCCAGTTAGTGGTGCGCTGCCACCTGCCTCCCCGCATAGCGGTGGCTACCTCTATATTCGTCCTGGCGGTGAGCGTGGCGGCCGGGGCGCTTACCCATGCCCTGCAGGCCCAGCCCGCCTGGGCCGTGGTCAGCCTCTCCATCCCCGGGGTGGTGGTGGGTGCCCAGATAGGGCCCCGCATCGGCCGCCGGCTGCCTGCCCGGGGCATGGAGCGGGTCCTGGCCGGCCTTTTCGCCGTGGTAGGCCTGGTGGTGATAGCCGTCCAGCTATACGGCTAAACAGCCCACGCCTCCCCACCAGGTCCGGGGGTCTGGGGGTGAAGCCCCCAGACTAAAGCCACGGGCGGGCGGGAAAGAACCGGATGCGGCGGCCTTGCCCCTTTTCCCTAACCGTAGGGTATAATCGGGCTACGAGCTATGACCAGCTTACCTGCCCGCAGGACGGGCACCGCCGACCTCCCTCTCCACGGCGGCCGGGCACCCCGCTGGCTCTTCCAGCGCATGAGCCGCCTGGCCCGGGAGATAGTCCTGGCGGTGACCGAAGAGTATGGCCCCGCCGAGGTGGTGAGCCGCCTATCCGACCCGTTCTGGTTCCACTCCCTGGGCTGCCTGCTGGGATTTGACTGGCACTCCAGCGGCCTCACCACCACCACCTGCGGTGCCCTCAAGGACGGTCTGCGAGGCCTGGAGGGGGAGCTGGGCCTGTTCATCTGCGGTGGCAAAGGGGCCGCCTCACGGCGCACCCCACAGGAGGTCACCCTGGCCGGGGAACGCCTGGGCCTTGACCCCACCCCCCTCATCTACGCCAGCCGCATGAGTGCCAAGGTGGATAGCGCCGCCCTCCAGGATGGCTACCAGCTCTACCACCACACCTTCGTCTTCACCGCCAGCGGCTCCTGGGCGGTGGTACAGCAGGGCATGAACGGGGCCACCCGCTACGCCCGGCGCTATCACTGGCGGGGGGAGGGGCTGGCCAGCTTCGTTAACGAGCCCCACACCGGCATCGTTTCTCCGGCCCGGGGGCCGGCCCTTAACCTGGTGGCCGCCGAGAGCCACCCCGCCCGCCAGGTGATACCTCAGATAGCCGGCCAGGCGCGGCCGGAGAAGCTGGTGAGGGAGCTAACCCGCATCAAGGAGCTCTCCCTGCCCCCCCACCACCCCCTTACCGCCAAGGACATCCACCCCCACCGGCTGGCCAAGATTTTCCTCTCCACCTACGAGAGGAAGCCCGCCGACTTTGAGGCCCTGCTGGGCACCCCCGGCGTGGGCCCCCGCACCCTGCGGGCCCTCAGCCTCCTCTCCGAGGTGGTCTGGGGGGTGGCACCCAGCTTTAGAGACCCCGCACGCTACAGCTTTGCCCACGGCGGCAAGGACGGCTACCCCTACCCTGTGGACCGGGAGACCTACGACGAGACCATAGACTGCCTCTCCCGGGCCGTGTCCCGGGCCAGGCTGGGCCACCGCGAGAAGATGGAGGCCCTCCGCCGGCTGGGGACCCGTTAGCGAAGCGGGGCAGGCCCTACCGGGAAAGAAGATAGGGGTGCTCCACCCCGGTACAGGCGCAGTAGTGCGAGGGTAGCCCTCCGGCAGGCCGGTGAGCCACCCCTGCGCCCCCCCCCCCTTGACAAATGCGCTCCTATCACTTATAAAGTGAGCAAATTGCTGGTGGGGGGGAAATGGCTGACCAGGAAGTAGCCCTTAGGGCAGAGGGATTACACCTGAGCTTCGGTGGGGTACAGGCCCTCATCGATATCAGCGTGGATGTGTACCCGGGGGAGTTGCTGGCCATCATCGGCCCCAACGGGGCCGGAAAGACCGCCCTCCTTAACTCCGTTAGCGGTTTCTACCACCCCCAGCGGGGGCGGATTCTGTTTGACGGTCATGACATCAGCCGCTTACCGGCCCACAAGCGTGCCGAGATGGGGCTGGCCCGCACCTTCCAGAACCTGGCCCTGTACACCGGCCTATCCACCCTGGACAACCTCATGTCCGGCAGGCACTTCCACATGAAGCAGGGCGTCCTGGCCGGTGCCCTTTTCTTCGGCCCCGCCCTCAAAGAGGAGGTGAAGCACCGCCGGGTGGTGGAGGATATCATAGAGTTCCTGGAGATAGAGACCATCCGCTACAAGGTGGTAGGCAGCCTGCCCTACGGGCAGCGCAAGCGGGTGGAGCTGGGCCGGGCCCTGGCTATGGAGCCGAAGGTCTTGCTGCTGGACGAGCCTATGGCGGGGATGAATATGGAAGAGAAAGAGGACATGGCCCGCTTCATCCTGGATGTGCACGAGCTGAGGCGCATTCCCATCGTCCTGATTGAGCATGACATGGGCGTGGTCATGGACATCGCCCAGCGGGTGGTGGTGTTCGACTTCGGCCGCAAGATTGCTGAGGGTGTTCCCCAAGAGGTCAAGAAAGACCCCCAGGTGGTGAAAGCCTACCTGGGGGAGGAGTGAGCACATAAAACACATGGCTGAGGTGTATCTATGGCTGTAAAAACAAAGCCTCAAGAGAGCGCGGCAGCTTCCGGGCTCTTGCCTGGGCCGGACGAGGATACTCTGCCCAAGATGTTGCGCCGCAACTTCCTGCGCTACGGTGACAAAAGGGTGGCCATGCGCAAGAAGGACTTCGGTATCTGGGGGGAGTACTCCTGGAAGGACGTGTATGAGCATACCAAGTACTTCAGCCTGGGGCTGATGAGCATGGGCCTGAGCCGGGGGGACCGGGTGGCCCTTATTGGCAACAATGACCCCGAGATTTTCTGGGGGGAGTGGGCCGCCCAGGCCGCCGGCGCTACCTCCATCACCATCTACCCGGACTGCCTGCCCCAGGAGATTAAATACTATATGCAGCACTCCGAGGCCAAGTTCTTTGTGGCCGAAGACCAGGAGCAGGTGGACAAAATCCTCAGCATCCTCCCCGAGTGCCCCAGCCTCACCAAGGTCATCTACTGGGACCCCAAGGGGCTGTGGTTCTATGAGGAGCCGGTGCTGATGTCCTTCGAGCAGGTGGAGGAGCTGGGCCGGCAGTACGAGCAGGAGCACCCCAACCTGTTTGAGGAGAGCATAGCCCAGGGCAAAGGGGATGACGTGTGTGTCTTCTCCTATACCTCGGGCACCACCGGCCTGCCCAAGGCGGCCATGCTCACCTACAACAACATCATCTTTTTCAGTCGCAGCGTGCGCACCGCCATCCCCATGTATGAGAAGGACCACTATGTCTCCTATATATCCCCGGCGTGGGCCACCGAGCAGTTCCTGGGCATAACCAGCGGCCTGGATGTCCCCCTCGTCGTGAACTTCCCCGAGGCGGCGGAGACGGTGATGGAGGATGTGAGGGACATCGGCCCCGACCTGCTGTTCTATGTGCCCCGGCTGTGGGAGGACCTGGCCTCCCTGGTGCGCATGAAGATAGAAGATACCAGCTGGGTCAAGCGAAAGGTCTTCAACCTGGGACTCAAAATAGGCTTCAAGGCGGTGGGCTATATAGAGCGTAGACAGCCCGTCCCGTGGCACTGGAGGCTGCTTCACCGGCTGGCCGACATGATGGTGCTGCGGGCAGCTCGGGACCAGATAGGCTTGGCCCGGGCCCGGGCCTGCTTCACAGCCGCCATGGCAGCCAGCCCGGACCTGGTGCAGTTCTACTGGGCCCTGGGGGCCAGGATGAAGAACATCTACGGCTCTACCGAGTGCGGACTGGTATCGGCCCCTGTGGAATACGATTTCAAGTTTGAGAGCGTGGGCAAGCTCCTCCCCGCCCAGGAGATAAAGCTGGTGGATGGAGAGATATTTGTCAAGGGGCCGGGCGTGTTTGCCGGCTACTGGAAGAACGAGGAGGCCTACGCCAAGAAGGTGGTGGACGGCTGGTACCAGACGGGGGATGCCGGGTGGGTGGATGAGGACGGCCACCTCATCTACTGGGACAGGGTGGAGGAGCTTATTCCCCTGGCCGATGGCACCAAGTTCGCCCCCCAGTTCGCTGAGGTCAGGCTGCGCTTCAGCCCCTACCTCAAGGATGCCATGGCGATAGGCGGCGAGGGCCGGCCCTATGTTACCGCCATCCTGGACATGGACTTCCGCAATGTGGGCCGGTGGGCGGAGAGCCAGAGCATTAACTACACCACCTTCACCGACCTCTCCCAGAAGCCCGAGGTGCTGGACCTCATCAAGAAGGATGTGGAGCGGGTGAACCGGCTCCTACCCGAGGCGGCGCGCGTCAAGCGCTTCGTGAACCTGCACAAAGAGTTTGACCCCGATGAGGCCGAGCTTACCCGCACCCGCAAGCTCAAGCGGGCCGTGATGGAAAAGACCTATGCCGACATTATCAGCGGCATGTATGGAGACCAGGACTCCGTGGTGGTGGAGACCGCCGTCACCTACCAGGACGGCAGGAAGGGCGCGATGAAGACCGAGGTTAAAGTAGCCCGGATGGAGGATTAAAGTGGATACTTTTCTTCAGCTCACCAGCTCCGGCATAGCGGTGGGCATCCTCTACGCCGTCATCGCCCTTGGCTTTGTCATCATCTACAAGGCCACCCGGGTATTCAACTTCGCCCAGGGCTCCTTCGTCCTCCTGGGGGGATTCGTCTTCTATTCCATGGGCGCACAGCTCGGCTTGCCTGTCTATCTGGCTTTCCCGGCCACTTTTGTGGCCATGATGGCCGTGGGCTGGCTAACCGAGCGGCTCACCATGCGCCCCCTTATCGGCCAGCCCATCCTGGCCCCTGTTATGGTCACCCTGGCCATTATCGCCCTTATCCAGGGTATTGTGCTCCTCCTCTGGGGGAGCGATATGTTTCCCTTTGCCAAGGGCAGCCTGCCCACCGGGATATGGAGGATGGGCCAGGTGGCCATCGAGCAAGTAGATGTATTAACGCTGGCTGTGGGGCTGCTCTTTATCGCCATTCTCAGCGCCTTCTTCAAGTACACCCGTCCCGGGCTGGCCATGCGTGTTACGGCGGAGGACCACACCGTGGCCCAGAACCTGGGCATCCCGGTGAAGCAGGTCTTCTCCCGCTCCTGGATGATAGCCGGGCTGGTTGGGGCCATCGGGGGCGTCTTCCTGGGGGGCATCCTGGGGGGCATGGTCTACAATCTGGACACCATCGCCCTGAAGGCGGTAGCCGTGGTGCTGGTGGGTGGGCTGGAGTCCATCACCGGGGTTATCGTAGCCGGGCTCATCATCGGCTTGGCGGAGGCCTTTGCCGGGGGCTACCTGAGCACTTACCTGGGCGGTGGTATCCAAGATGTGGCCCCCTTCGTTATCCTCATGGTCATCCTGCTCATCAAGCCTTACGGGCTGTTCGGGCTGGTGCGCATAGAGAGGCTGTGACATGAGACCTTCCGGGGTATTCAACGCCACTTACAATCAGGATATGGCCATTGTGCGCACCAAGACCCAGTGGGGTATGTTCATCGGCGCCATGGTTGCCCTGGCGGTGTTCCCTCTGGTGGTCTCTGACACCTATGTAAGCTGGGGTATCTGGATTGCCTACTATATCATCGCCGTCCTGGGCCTAAACATACTGTTCGGCTATGCGGGGCAGATAAGCATCGGGCACATCGCCTTCGTGGGCGTGGGGGCCTATGTCTCGGCCAACCTGGTGAACCACCTGGGGTTCAACTTCTTCCTGGCGCTGCCCCTGGCGGGTCTGGGGGCAGCCCTGGTGGGGACGGTCTTCGGGCTGCCCAGCCTCAGGCTCAAGGGCTTCTACCTGGCCATGGCCACCTTCGCTGCCTACTTCATAATCATCTATTTCTTCAACAATATAGATGATATGACTTCGGCGTGGAGGGCCTGGTTCCCCCAGCTCACCGGGGGCATGATGGGGACCTTCATCGACCGCCCCTCCATCCCGTTTACCAACTTTGTATTTGATACCGATGTGAAATACTTCTACCTGATGGCGGCTGTCACCGCCATCATGGTCTTCTTCGCCAAGAACATAGTGCGCACCCGGGTGGGCCGGGCGTTTGTGGCCATAAGGGACAACGACATCGCCGCCGAGGTGATGGGCATAAGCGTCTACCGCTACAAGCTCCTGGCCTTTGCCATCGGCAACTTCTACGCCGGCATCGCCGGCGCCCTTATCGGGCACTATATAGGCTTCCTCACCCCGGAGCATTACCAGTTCTTTGAAGGCATCTGGATGCTGGGGATGGTGGTGGTGGGGGGCATGGGCTATACCATGGGGCCCATCTTCGGGGCTACCGTGCTCCAGCTCCTGAAGTTCTGGGCGGTGCCCGCGGTGGCCAGCCTGGCGGGGGCCTATCTCACCTTCCTTCCCGACCAGACCCTCGGCAGGGTAGGCGCGGCTTCGGCCTGGATGTTCTTCGCCCTGGTGGTGATACTGATGCTCATCTTCGAGCCCCGGGGGATAGCCCACCGCTGGGAGCTGTTTAAGGCTTCCTACCGGCTCCACCCCTTCTCATATTGACACCGTGTGGTGTGGGTATTGACAAAGGTGGGGCTGAGTAGTAATAATTTCAAGCACATAAGGAGGTGGAAGATGAGGAAAATGATGCTGCTGGTGCTGGCCCTCTTCCTGGTGGCCAGCGTGGGACTGGTCGCCTGTGCCGAGGAGGCCACCCCCACCCCTGTGCCCACGCCGGCACCGCTCCAGGCCCCCAGCATCACCCTGGACGGGGTGTTCGTGCCCTCCCCCGGCGGTAATGTCACCGATCCCGCCACCCAGGCCCTGCTGGTGGGGATGGTGGTGGAGGCCGCGTTCACCATCTCAAACCCCAATGACTACATGATAACCGTGGACAGCGTGGACTACACCCTCCAGGTGAACAGCGAGAGTGTGGGCAGCATCGTGGCGGGCGAACCTCTCGTCATCAAGGGGCTCTATGACGATATGTACGTGCCCGCTAACGGCCAGATAACGGTCGGCGGCAGCTCGTACGTCGGCTTCTACGGCATGTTCGTATTGCGCATACTGCAGAAGGGGCAGGGAGCAGGAGACGCCATCGGTGACGGGATCAAGGTGTGGGAGGCGGTCAAGAAGGGTGAGCTCACCTGGACGGTGACCGGCAATATGCAGGTCATCAGCCCGTACGGCAACACGGCCGTGCCCATCAGCGCTACCTTCAAGCCTTAAGCGGGCGGGACTGCGGAATAGATGGTGTGGAACACACCAAATCAGTGGTGTAAGGAGGCAATGTGAACAGGGGATGGTTAGTCAAGATAGCTTTGCTGGCAGTGGCCCTGCTGCTGGTAGCGGCGGCCTGCGCCAAAGAGGCCACTCCCGCTCCGGCTCCGGGGGCGCCCACTCCGGCAGCGGAAAAGAAGCCCATCAGGTTATACGAGATTCCCGATATCACGGGGCCGGTGTCCATCGTGGCCCTGCCCCTGTTTGAGGGGGCCCTGGGCTGGACAAGGTGGATAAACGAGCAGGGGGGCATCAACGGCCACCGGGTGGAGCTGGTGTACGAGGATAGCGGCTACGAGGTGCCCCGCATCCTGGCTATCTATACCAAGTGGCAGGCGAAGGGGGCGTTCGTCACCGTGCAGTATTCCTCCGGCGGCGGCGAGGCCACCAAGCCCCGGGGAGAGAAGGACAGGGTAGTCATTTACAACTTCGGCCAGAGCGACCCCCAGTACTATCCGCCGTCCTATAACCTCAGCTGGGGCATGACCTACGGCGATGGCATGGGGGTGTTCCTTGACTGGGTGAAGGCCAACTGGACGAAGGACCGCGCGCCCAAGATAGCCATCCTCACCTACGACAACGCCTTCGGCCGGGCGCCCATGGAGCCCGGGGAGCGCTACGCCAAGTACCTGGGCATGGAGTGGTACGGCACCGAGTTCGCCGGCTGGGTGCCGGCGGACACCACGCCTCAACTGGTCAAGTTCCGGGACGCCGGGGTGGACTACTTCTTCTCCCAGTTCCTGACCCACACGGCAGCCATAGTCCAGAGGGACATGGGCAAGCTGGGGCTCCACGGGAAGCTCACCCCGGTCTACTTCTGGTGGGCACCCCTGGACCAGATGATTGAGGGTGCCGGTGCCGATGCCGAGTTCGCCGTTAATGTGCAACTGCACTACAATTCCAGCGATGTGCAGGTCCCGGGGATTGCAGCGATGAAGGCCTTTGCCGAAGGGACAGGCAAGAAGTTCAATACCGCCTACATCCGGGGCTGGCGGGGGCATGAGTTCCTGGCCGAGGGCATAAAAATCGCCCTGGGGCAGGTGGGGGATGACCCGGACAAAATCACCGGCGAAATCCTGCTGAACGCCCTGCTTAGCATCAAGGACTTTGACAGCGGGCTGGGACCCAAAGAGGGCATACCGGGGCCCAACTACCGGGTGCTGCAGGATGTGGGGCGCATAGAGCAGGTGCAGGGGGGCAAGGTAGTGGTGCTCACCGACTGGATGAAGGCACCCCACCTCTTCCCGACGGACCAGGCACACCTCTTCCCCGGAGAGCCGGTCATAGGTAAATAAGTAAGGCCAGGTCCCTCTGGCGGGGGACGCGAGGTGATAGGATGCGGTGTGGTGTTGTGGCCAAACTGGCTCTGGCGATAACGGGGGTAGCCCTGATGGCAGGCTGTGCCGGGGCTACCCCCACCCCAAGCCCCGGGGGGCGCCCGTGGCGGTGTGTACTCCTCCGGAGGCGGTGAAGCCCTAAAGCCCAGCGCCATTTTGGGATGGGATTACCATTAGGTGGTGGGGGATTCAGTTAAGGAGGTGGTCACAGCATGCTCCGGCTCAGCAATGTAGAGGTGACGTACAGCGATGTCATCCTGGTGCTAAGGGGGGTGGCCCTGGAGGTGCCCGATGGGCAGATAGTGTGCCTGCTGGGGGCCAACGGGGCCGGCAAGACCACCACCCTCAAGGCCATCTCCGGCCTGCTCCACACCGAGCTGGGGGAGGTCAGCGACGGCTACATCGAGTATGACGGCAAGCGCATCGACCGGTTTGGCCCCGAGGGTATAACCCGGCTGGGCATAGTTCAGGTGATGGAGGGCAGGCGCACCTGCGAGCACCTTACGGTGGAGGAGAACCTCCGGGCGGGCGCCCTCATCCGCAAGGATAGGGACAACGTGAAGCGTGACCTGGAGATGGTGTTTGATTACTTCCCCCGCCTCAAAGACTACCGCAACGCCACTGCCGGCTACCTCTCCGGTGGGGAGCAGCAGATGGTGGTCATCGGCCGGGCTATGATGGCCCATCCCAAGGTGATGCTGCTGGATGAGCCATCCCTGGGGCTGAGCCCTATTCTGGTGCGGGAGATATTTCAAATCATCCAGCGCATCAATGAGGAGGAGAAGACCTCCATGCTGCTGGTGGAGCAGAACGCCCGGGCCGCCCTGGCCATCGGCACCTACGGCTATGTTATGGAGAGCGGCCGGGTGGTGCTGGATGGCTCCGCCACCGCCCTGCGGGACAACGAGGATGTCAAGGAGTTCTACCTGGGACTCTCGGAGGTGGGCCAGCAGAAGAGCTACAAGGATGTGAAGCACTACAAGCGCCGCAAACGGTGGCTGGGTTAGACGGAGGCGTGGCCATCCCCTTGGGTGAGGTGGAGACCCTGCCCCTACCGGAGAGGCAGAAGCTGATGGACCAGGGGGTGCGGGAGGCGGTGGCCTACGCTTACCAGCACGCCCCGGCGGTGAAGCAGAAGATGGACCGGGCCGGGGTCTCCCCCGCTGATGTACAGTCCGGCCGCGACCTGGAGAAGCTCCCCGTTACCACCAAGGACGAGTTGGTATCCCTTCAGAAGGCCAACCCCCCCTTCGGCGGCTTCGTGACGGTACCGGTGAGCCAGCTACGCAAGATATGCACCTCCCCCGGTCCCCTGTTTGAGCCGGAGGCCGGCGACCCCCTGGAGCGCGCCGCGGTGGTGGTGAAAGGGCTGGCGGCAGCCGGGTTCAAGGCCGGTGACATAATCCTTAACACCTTCTCCTACCACCTGGTGCCCCCCGCCCATTGGATTGATGAGGCGGTGAAGGTGCTGGGTGGGGTGGTGGTGCCCGGTGGCGTAGGGAATACCGAAATCCAGGTAGAGATTATGAAGGACCTGGGGGTAAATGCTTTCGTGGGCACCCCCAGCTTCCTCTATACCCTGCTGCAGAAGGCCGAGGAGCGCGGCTACGACATCCGCCGGGACTTCCGCCTGCGCTGGGCCTTTCTGGGGGCGGAGATGTATCCCCCCTCCCTGCGCCGCATCCTGGAGGACAGGTACGGTGTGGATACCCTGGAGAACTACGGCACCGCCGACCTGGGGATGCTGAGCTACCAGTGCACGCATAAGACTGGGCTACATATCGGTGAGGAGAACTTCCTGGAGATAGTGGACCCGGCCAGCGGCCGCCAGCTGGGGCCGGGGGAGATGGGGGAGGTGGTGGTAACCTCCTTCTCGCGCACCTACTGCCTCATCCGCTTCGGCACCGGGGACCTGTCCGTTATCACCGATGAGCCCTGCCCCTGTGGCCGCACCTCCCCCCGCCTGGTGCGCATAGCCGGGCGGGTGGGCGATGCCGTGAAGGTGCGGGGCATGTTCCTCCACCCCAAAGAGGTAGCCGACGCCCTGGCCCCCTTCCCCCAGGTGGCCGCCTTCCAGGCGGTGGTGGGGCGGCAGGGGCAGCGGGACAGCCTCGTCCTGCGCCTGGAGCTGCGGGAGGAGGTGTCCCAGGAGACCTTCTCCCAGGCGGTGCTGAAGAGCATCCAGGAGCGCTGCCGGGTGCGGGCAGACATGGTGGACTTCGTGTCCCCAGGCACCATCCCCGAGTCCGAGAAGAGGGTGACGGATACCCGCACCTGGGACTGACCTCCCCCGGCCCCCCGGATTCGCATCATCCACCACTACTATGACCATGGCGGGGCGGTGGTGGGTGGCTAACGAGGGCACAGGCCGGCGATGAGGAAGTCCACCGCCAGCCGCTCGTCCCAGCGCCCCGTCTTGATGGCCAGGTCTGTCTCCAGCAGCTGGCCCATGGCGGCACTGAGCCGGTGGAAAGGGTACTGCCTGGCCTGGGAGATGGTCTGTTTCAGGGCGTAGGGGTGGTGGATGTTCAGGCGCAGTCCCACCTCCTTCTCCGGCACCTTCTGCTCCAGTAGCTCCTGGGCCAGGATGAGTCTGCGGAACTGCTGGGCCATGAAGCCCAGTATCTGACCGGGGCGCATGCCGCTGTCCAGAAGGTGGTGCAGGCCCTGCCCCGCCCCGGCGGCCCGCCCCTGGAGCAACGACTCCGTCAGCCGGAACATGTTGGCCTCCCGCACCGGACTGGCCACCTGGCGCACCATGTCTTCGTTGATGGGCTCGCCACCGCTGTAGAGGACGAGTTTGTCCACCTCGCTGGCCAGGCTCCACAGGTTGTCCCCCACGGCATCAGCCAGTAGCCCCACCGCCCTCGGGGCTATCCTGCCACCGCACTGCTCCACCCGGCGTTGTATCCACATGAGCAGGTCTGAGCCCCGGGGCGAGGGGAACTCCCTTACCTCGGCCCGGCCTCTGAGCTTATTGAACAGGGGGTTGTCACGCTTTACAGTCTCCTCCAGGAGCACCAGCAGGGTGGTCTCCGGCACCGCCTCCAGCGCCTCCGCAAAGGCGCCCACCTCTGCCTCCCCAGGGGTGCGCTCCCCCCGGGGCTCAAATCGCCCCAGGAGCCCGGCAGCGATAACCAGCCGCCGGGAGATAAAGAAAGGGCTGGCACCACAGGTCTCGGCCAGCTCCCTGGCGGAGAAGCGGCCCTCCAGCCGGGTGGTGTTGGCCTCGGCCAGGGAGGGCTCCCCCAGCTCTTGCCTGAGATGGCGCAGGTGCTCCGTGAGGGAGAAATCGTCCTTGCCCCACAGGATGAGTATCACGCTCTTATTCTATCACCGCCTGCGGCGGCTGTGATAACATGGCCCCGTGGAGCTGGCTATCATCGGGCTTCCGGGCAGCGGGCGCAGCACCCTGTTTGAGGCCGCAACCGCCGGTCGGGGGGAGGCGGCGGCTTCCCCGTGGCGGGTGGGAGTGGCCCATGTGCCGGACCCCCGCCTGGAGACCCTGGAGGAGCTGTTCCACCCCCGGAAAACGGTCCCCGCCGAGATGAGGTACGCCGATGTCTCCCCCCAGCCCCGGGAGTGGCGGGGGGACATCCGCTCCCGCCTGGGCAATGTAGACGCCTTTCTGCTGGTAGTCCGGGACTTTGCCGACGAGCGGGTGCCCCACCCCGAGGGTAGTGTGGACCCCCACCGGGACCTGGCCGCTATGGAGTGGGAGCTGGTATTCGCCGACCTGGCCCTGCTGGAGCGGCGTCTGGAGCGCATTGAGGAGCAGGGGCGCAGGGCGAAGCCGCAGGAGCGGGAGGCCCTGCACCGGGAGCAGGCCCTGCTGTCCCGGCTGCGGGCCGGACTGGAGCAGGAGGTGCCCCTGCGGGAGCAGCCGGTTAGCCCGGAGGAGGCCCGCCTGCTGGAGGGTTTCCCCCTGCTCAGTGCCAGGCCGTTGCTGGTGGTAGTCAACATAGGGGAGGAGGAGCTGTCCCGGGCCGCCGAGGTGGAGGCTGCCTGGCGGCAGCGCTACCAGCGCCCCGGTCACCAGTTCCTGGCCCTTAGCGCCAGGCTGGAGATGGAGCTGGGCCAGCTCCCCGCCGAGGAGGCGGCCCAGTTCCGGGAGGCTATGGGTGCCCCGGAGCCGGCGGTGGCCCGCCTTATCCCCCTGGCCTACGGCTTGCTGGGGCTGGCAACCTTCTTCACCACCGCTTCATCCGAGCTGCGGGCGTGGCCGGTACTTAAGGATACCCCCGCCCAGCGGGCTGCGGGCAAAATACACTCCGATATGGAGCGGGGCTTCATCCGGGCTGAGGTGGTGGCCCTGGATGACCTGGTGAGGGTGGGGGGGATGGCCGAGGCACGCCGCCACGGGTTGCTGCGCCTGGAGGGCAAGGGCTACCCGGTGCAGGACGGGGATGTCATCACCTTCCTGTTCAACGTATAGCTTCCTCAGCGCACGGTGCCGGGAGCCACAGGGGGGTAGTGGGTCAAATTTAAAAAGATACCCTAGACAGAACAATATTTTGTGGCATACTGGAAATTCACATCTGGACAATAGGGAAAATCGTTTCTTTTATCGAATAACAGTAGCTGTGGAGGTAAAGCAATATGCAAACGAAGAAGGAACTACTGGATAAGCTCTATGAGCGGGATGGACACATGTGCCACTATTGTGGGATACAAGAAGGGGATTTCTTAGGGTTATGGGGGGAGTTCTATGGCCTTCCATACAGAGGTCGAAGATTAGAAGTGGAACGCAAAGGGGCTGTAGTCATAAAGGGAAATGACATTGCAAAAATGGACCGAGAACACACTCTCGAAAACTGTGTCTTGGCTTGTGCGCTATGTAATATGGCTAAGAGTAATATGTTTACCTATAACGAATTCAAAAAAGTGGGTAAGGTAATAGAAGAAATATGGCAGAAAAGAAAGATGTCAGGGCTGAAGTTCAAGTAGCTAAAGACAAATCAGAATCAAATTGACCCACTACCCTCATGGCAGCAGCCTTGACATGTGGCCCAGCGGGGGCTACAGTAGGGCCAATTTCAAACAAGGGGGTGGGAAATGCCTCAAGGCTACTGCTTCAAGTGTCGCACCAAAAGGGAGATGAAGAACCCGGAGAAGGTGACCCTGAAGAACGGCCGGCCAGCCACCAGGGGCGCCTGCCCCAACTGCGGCACCAAGATGTTTCGCATCGGTCAGGGATAGGCCGGTGCGGTAGAGCCCCTCGGCGTTGCTGGGGCGGCCAGTCCTGTTGCCCGCAGCCCTATCCGTGCCCTACCCGTGAAGATAGGCCACTTTGTCCACCCGCTCATACGGGGCAGGACTTCTCCCCACGGCTGCCCAGTCCAGGGGGGTCTACTTACTGTGAATGCCTTTGCCGTTGAAGCGCCAGGTGGCTGGGGCTACCCTCTCACACACCCCGTTTCTCTGCCTCTTGCACAGGGTTGTGTGCACCTGGCGGTGGAAGCCCTTGATGGTCTCGGCAAGCGGTGGGTAGGTCGCCGCCACCAGCCGGGCGATAACCCTCTCGTGCAGAGGGGTGGGGCTTCGCTCCAGCACCACGCAGATAGCCTTGTACACCGTCACCTTAAGAGGGGGCAGACTGACTTCATGGGCCTGAGAAGACATCATTTTGTGCCCGGAGCGGGGAGTGGCGATGCCCATTCTTCTGCGCCACCAGTGCAGGTAGCCCCGCTCCGCCTCGGTCAGTGTCTCGCCGATCATCATCTTGCGGGCTATTCCCAGTATCCTGGGACCGCAGCGTTCCAGCCACATGCTGGCGTCTAACTGGGCGTCTAGGTCGCTGTCCGGGGCGGCCAGGGTCTCCCACAGCTCCCGCCCCTTCCCATTGCCATCCTGCTTGTGGTTGAGGGAGAGGAGGGGCCACTTGGCCCGCTCCCGCCAGTAGTGCAGGAGCTCGTAGTGGGCTGTTTTCCACAGCCAGCCACCGGGTTCCCTCCCCATCTTGCGTCCCACCTCAGCCATGGTCAGGATGATGTGCTGGGTCAGGTCCTCGGCATCTTCAGGGAGGATGAGGGTGTAGAGGCGTGCCCTGACAAACTTCTGGGCCACCTCAGCGTATTCGGCCCAGTCGCCGGTTAGTCCATCGTAGTGGTGGTCAAGCACAGACCCCCTTAAAACAAAAGGGCGATGGGGTGTTCCCATCGCCCTCTCTTATTCCTCCCGCCCTTGTGGGCGAGGGGTGCTCAGCGTGTTGGCCTCTCCGAAGGAGTCCGGAGTCCTTCGGACAGGATGAGCCGAACCAGGTCCCGCACCTGGCCCTCTTCCTTCAGTGTCCGGTAAAGCCTTGACATCTTCTCGGCCAGCTCCGGCAGCCCGGGTCCCGACTGAAGTCGGGACTCCCCCGAGACCTGGAGCACCCCCTCCGAAGGAGTCCGGAGTCCTTCGGACAGGGCCACCAGCCTGTCCAGGACACGCCCCACCCGCTCCGGCTCCATGCCGAGGAGTCGGCCAAGCAGTTCCTGCCTGGTGCATCCCTGGGGGCAACTGCGGAGGCCCCGCAGCACCCCCACCGCCGTGGGATACTCTGGTGGTTTCATTGGCATAAAAAAGAAAAGTCCCCAGAGACCCACCCGTTCGGATGAGACTCTGGGGACTCTTCTTCGGTTTTGGGCTTACCCTAAGATTTCCCTGATTCGTTCCTGGACTCTGGCCTCTACCTGAGGCACCAGTCCCTTTGGTATGGCCCCCCGCTGGTAGCGGGCCAGCTTGCGGAGCTTGCTTTTGCTAACGCATACCTTCAGCCCTGATAGGTCTACCCATATCACCAATGCCAGCCCCGGTATCTCTACCTGGGCTACTCTGTGCTGGGTGAAGGCGTTGACGCCTATGGCCACTATCTGGAAGAGCGGGCGGTCAGCCAGGTATTGCTCCCACCGGATGGAGTCAAAGGGGCCACGGCGGATTAGCTTCGGCATGGCATGGAGCTTCCGTTGCTCCCGCTTCCATAGCTGGGAGCGGAGCGCCCTATCGTCGGCCTTCCAGGCGGATATGACATCTTCCAGGACGGGGTTTACCACCTTGCCCGTGAAGAAGTCTACTTCGTAGACGGCCATGAAAGCCTGGGCAAGCTCCACCAGCCAGGCCCGCCTTGCGGGGGTGGCCCAGAGCGGTAGCTCCATAGCTTCCCCCTTTCGTGCCTGAGCGGATGGGGTAGGGAGCCGTGGGACACCTGATTGGCGGCCTTTAGGCGGCCACCGGCTCCTTGTCGGGTTCGGGGGCTGGGGTGGGTGCGGCGGCCTCGGCCTGGGCCTCCAGGTAGGCATGGAGGTCGTCTATGTCCTTGCGGGCAATAGGCTCCCCCGCCTTCGTGGCCGCCTCTACCTGGGCCTTGTACTCCGCCGCCATACCCTTGCGGATGGTGTCCGCATAGGCCATGAGGCCGGCGGCGAAGTTCTCCCGCACTATCCGAATCTGGTCGGATAGGTCTTTCACCACCCGTACCACGGGCCGCCCCGTGGTGCTGAACTTGGGCGTGCCGTCCTTCTCACGGGCCAGGCGCATGGGGGCACCCAGCACCTCAGCGGCCAGGGCGGTTTCCCCAGCGGCGTTGGTGGCCGTAAAGAAGGGCAGCCATACCCCCGTTACGGGGATAGACCAGGCACGC
>JAZGBK010000338.1:0-4003 GCA_036476365.1 Dehalococcoidia bacterium | reverse complement strand
CAGATGTGGCCTGGGAATGGGTAGCGGCATTGGGCGTGCCCGGCGGGGCAGCTATCGGGGCTTTGGCCACTTATCTTACCCTGCGGCGGCAGACCGAGCACGAGAGACACGCCCGGAGGGTTGGAGCCTTTGAGAAGCAGATAGCCATCCTGGAGACACGGGAGAAGGAGGCAGGCACACCTGAAGAGCGGCAGCGGAGGACAATGCAACGAGCAGCCAAAGAAGACGAGTATCTGGCCTTCCTCGCTGACATAACAGCCCCGGTTGCCAAGCGCATTGTGGAGAGCCGGGCTCCGGTTGGAGTGATTAGCGCCGACCAGCCCCCCTTGCCCGAAATGCAGCGGCAGGCCCTGGAGCGGGCAGCCTCCCTGTTCAGCGCCTCGCCGGAGGCCAAGACCTTTGACGACCTGTTCCGGTTGGGCAACGCTTTTTATGAAGCTGGCGCCTTTGAACGGGCGCTGGAGCACTACACGGCCGCTCTAAACCTACGCCCTGATGACCCGGCTACCCTGCACAACCGTGGGGCTGCCCTGGCGGACCTGAAGAGGCTTGAGGAAGCGCTGAGGGACTATGAGCGGTCGCTGGAGCTACGCCCCGATGACCCGGCCACCCTGAACAACCGGGGGGCTGCCCTGGCGCATCAACAAAGGTATGAGGAGGCGCTGCGGGACTACAACCGCTCCCTAGAAATACTCCCCGACCACCCGGATACACTGTACAACCTGGCCTGCGCCCACTCGTTAATGGAGCGCTTTGACGTGGCCTTGGAAGAGCTGGCCAAAGCAATTGCTGGCGATGAGGATAACCGACGGTTGGCAAGGGAGGATGAGGACTTTGCCAGGCTAAGGGATGACGCGGAGTGGGGGCCGCGTTTCTGGGCTCTGGTTGGTAAGGAGGACGGTTAGTGAGCATTCTGATTGACGAGAGCACCAGGGTGGTGGTGCAGGGGATTACCGGGGGTGAGGGCAGCTTCCATGCCCAGCGCATGGTGGACTACGGCACCAAGGTGGTGGCGGGTGTCACCCCCGGCAAGGGGGGCACCCAGGCCGCCGGGGTACCGGTGTTCAACACTGTGGAGCAGGCGGCCCGGGAGACGGGGGCCACCGTCAGCATCATCTTCGTCCCCGCCGCCTTCGCCGCCGATGCGATTTTGGAGGCCGCCGACGCCGGGCTGGAGCTGGTGGCCTGCATCACCGAGGGCATCCCCACACTGGACATGGTAATGGTGCTGCGTTATCTGGATGGCAGGCCCACCCGGCTCATCGGTCCCAACTGCCCGGGGCTGATTTCCCCCGGCAAGAGCAAGATGGGCATCATGGTGGGGGAGATACACCTGCCGGGTAGGGTGGGGCTGGTGTCCCGCTCCGGCACCCTCACCTATGAGGCGGTGGCCCAGCTAACGGCCCTGGGTATCGGCCAGTCCACCTGCGTGGGCATCGGCGGCGACCCCTTCGTGGGCTCCAGCTTCGTGGACATCCTGAGGCTGTTCCAGGAGGACCCGGAGACCATGGGGGTGGTGTTCATCGGGGAGATAGGCGGCGGCATGGAGCAGGAGGCGGCGGCTTACATAAAGGAGAGCTTCACCAAGCCGGTGGTGGCCTTCATAGCCGGCAGCACCGCCCCGCCGGGGCGGAGGATGGGCCACGCCGGGGCCATCATCTCCGGTAGCACGGGCACCGCCCAGGACAAAATCGCCGCCCTGAAGGCCGCCGATGTGGCCGTCACCCACAGCCCCGCCGAAATCGGCCTCCTGGCGAAAAAGTACCTACGGCCGGTTTAGGCTCACCTCTCTCAGCATCGGGATGCCAAGGGGGGTGAGGTAGAAGCCCTCTACATAGGGCTTCACCAGCATGTAGTTCCGGCCGAACCATAGGGGGATGGCGACGGCGTCGTTCACCAGCCTCTGCTCTATCTCCTGATAGAGCCGCAGCCGCTCCTGGGGGTCGGGCTCCACCCGGGCCTGCACCAGCAGGGCATCCAGCTCCGGGTTCTGGTACTCGCCGTCGTTATACTGGCTGTCGCCGTGGAACAGCACATCCAGGAAGTTCTGGGGGTCGGGGTAATCGGCTATCCAGCCGTAGTCAAACAGGTCGTCCTTCTCCTCATCCAGCCGGTAGAAATAGACCTCCGAGGCCAGCTGCCGGATGCGGGACTCCACCCCCAGGTTGGCCCGCAGCTCCTGGAGGATGGCGCTGGTGAGGAGGGAGGCGGGGCCTCCCTCGCCGGAGGTGGTCAGGGTGATGACGGGCAGCCCCTCCGCCCCTCCGTATTTGGAGGCGGCCAGCAACTCCCGGGCACGGGCGGGGTCGAAGGGCCATGTGGTCAGGCTGGGGTTGTAGCCGGGCATGCCGGGGGGCAGGTAGCCCCCGGCGGGCAGCACCATGTCCTTGAGCACCACCCGGGCCAGCTTCTCCGTGTCTATGGCCATGATGAAGGCCCGGCGCACCTGGGGGTCGTCGAAGGGGGGCCGGGTGTGGTTGAAGCCCATGTATGTCACATTGAGCTGCGGGAAGATATTTAGCTCACGGCTCAGAGGGTTGGCGGGGTCGCTCACCCGCCCTATGTTGGCGGCGCCGACATAGGTGGCGTCAATCTCGCCGGTCTCGTAGAGGACCAGGGGTATGCCGCCCCACAGCCGGAAGAGCACATAGCGCACCAGGGGCGGGCTTAGGTGGTAGTCTGTGTTGGCCTCCAGCGCCAGGAGCTGGTCCGGCTGCCACTCTTTGAGGCGGAAGGGGCCGGTGCCGATGGGCTGGCGCCACCAGTCCGGGCCTAGGGCCACATTCTCCCGGTCCACCACGAAGGCCACCGGGTAGGTGAGTTTGGCCAGGAAGTAGGCCTTGGGGGCGTCTATGGTCACCCGCAGGGTATAGTTGTCCACCACCTGGACGCCGCTTATCTCGGTGGACTGCCCTGCCAGCACCTCCTGGAGGCCCACGATGTCCCCCAGGTAGGTCTCGGCGGTGAGGGATTTGAGCTCCGGGCTGGCCGCCCGCTCCCAGGAGTACTTGAAGTCGGCGGCGGTCACCTCCCGGCCGCTGTGGAAGCGCACCCCCCGGCGCAGGAAGAAGGTGTAGGTGGTGCCCTCCACCTGCCACCGCTCGGCTATATCGGGGACGATGTTGAGCTCCCGGTCAAAGGTGACCAGGCCGCCGAAGAGCTGGGCGATATAGGTGTGGGAGCGGGACTCCTGGGAGACGGCGGGATCCAGGGTCACCGGGCCATTATCCAGCAGGGTGAGGGTCTGGCTGCGGGGCAGGCCGAAGGGCTGGGGCTCCTCCAGGCGGAAGCTGTCCGCCACCCGGGCGATGGCCTCCGCCTGGAGGTCGTATTCGTCTGCGGAGGCGACGATGTCCACCTCAAAGACCGTGGTGCCCCGGGTGACCACCAGGATGCGGCCCTTCACGGGGCCGCTCTGCCCCGTAAAGGCTATCTCAAGCTGGTAGCCCAGGTCCGTCTCCTCCTGGCTCACCACGCTGAAGCCGGCGAGGGCCCCCTTCAGGTCCTCTATGAACTCACTGGCTACCTGGGTGGGGGGGGTGACCTGCGCCCGGTGGCTCAGGGAGACGAAGGCCACCGGGAGGCCATCCGGGTGGCGGGCGACCACGATGGTGGCTGTATCCCCCGTCTCCTGGGCGTCCCAGGAGGTGGGGAAGACCAGCGAGAAGCCGTAGGTGAGGTTGCGGTAGGTGCCGGGTGGCTCGGGGGTGGGTGCGGGTGCGGTTGTGGGGGTGACCGGGGGGGTGGGTGTCGGCGTTGATACGGGGGCTGGGGTGGGTGCCGTCTGGGTAACCGGTGCCGGGGTAGGGGTAGGGGTGGCCCCCGGCTGACAGGCGGATAGCAGCAGGAGCAGCGCCAGGAGGAGGGAAGCTATCGGTCGTGTTGTGGACACCTCTTCTCCTTAAGGCCGCCGGCCCCGGGCGGACCAGCGGACCACGCCTACGGTGAGCAGCATACCGGCGCCCAGCAGGGCACCGAGGTCGGCCCCGGCCGGCCCTTCCCC
>JAZGBK010000337.1:0-5831 GCA_036476365.1 Dehalococcoidia bacterium | reverse complement strand
GCCGCCTACGAGGATGTCACCCCGGAGATATCCCTGGTCAAGTTCCGCCCCGCCAGCACAGGATAGCCGAAAGGAGACAGACCATGGCCGTAGTGGAGTACGAGCAGCAGGGGCATATCGCCATCATCACCATGAACCGCCCCGAGCGGCTCAACGCCCAGAACCAGGAGCTTGTACAGGGCATGGCCGAGGCCTGGTGCCGCTTCCGGGACGATGATGACGCCTGGGTAGGCATCATCACCGGCACCGGCCGGGCCTTTTGCGTCGGCCTGGATGTCAAAGAGGCCGTATCCGGCGGCCGCATCGCGGTGAGGCCCCCCAAGACCGACCCCCCTGACCCCTTCTGGGACTACACGCTGGACAAGCCCACCATAGCCGCCGTTAACGGTTTTGCCCTGGGTGGCGGCATCATGTACACCATCCGGGCGGATTTGCGTGTGGCCGTGGAGAGCGCCGTCTTTGAGCTTACCGAGGTGGTGCGGGGCGGTCTGGCGGGATGGGACTGGGAGCTGTGGGAGAACCTGCCCTACGCCATCGCAGCGGAGCTGGCCATCGGGGGCAGGCTCACCGCCAGACGGGCCTACGAGGTGGGCCTGATAAACCGCCTGGTGCCGGACGGCAAGGCCCTGGAGGCCGCCCTGGAGATGGCCCAGGGACTAATCAGCATACCCCCTCTCGCCGTCCACTACAACCTGAAGCTGATGCGGGACCTCAAGCGCGCCCGCATGGTCATCGGCCACCGCCTGTGGGACCAGGCCCGCAGCTACAACCGGGAGCTTCAGGGCAGCCATGACATCAAGGAGTCCTTCACTTCCTTCGTGGAGAAGCGGGCACCGGTGTACCGGCGGAGCTAAGAATGGGGGTTCCAAGAGGGCTCTACCCCCTTGGCGGTCCTTCCTTGGAAGGATGGGGTGTCCCCAGAACTACCTCACGGGCGGGCGGGTGGGATAG
Source organism: Dehalococcoidia bacterium (assembly GCA_036476365.1). GTDB lineage: Bacteria > Chloroflexota > Dehalococcoidia > JACVQG01 > JAHKAY01 > JASLQE01. Next base: position 4,880 of record JAZGBK010000337.1, on the reverse strand, counting down.
CAGCCAGTAGTAAGGAGGCAGCCATGGCCGTAATAGAATACGAGAAGCAGGGACACATCGCCATCATCACCATGAACCGCCCCGAGCGGCTCAACACCATGGGCTACGACTTCATGCTGGGGCTGGCCCAGGCCTGGAACCGCTTCCGGGACGACGATGACGCCTGGGTGGGCATCCTCACCGGCCACCCCCACCGGGCCTTCTGCGCCGGACTGGACATCAAGGAGCGGCTGGAGACCGGCAAGTCCGGGCTGGGTATGCCCAAGGTGCCCCTGCGGGACCCCTACATGGAGTATGAGTTAGATAAGCCCACCATCGCCGCCGTCAACGGCTACGCCCTGGGCGGCGGCTTCTTCCTCACCATCTGGGCCGATTTACGGGTGGCTGCGGAGAGTGCCACTTGCCAGATAACCGAGGTGGTGCGGGGGGGCCTGGCGGGGTGGGAGCTGGAGCTGTGGGAGAACCTGCCCTACGCCATCGCCGCCGAGCTGGCCAGCGGCGCCATGTTCTCCGCCCAGAGGGCCTACGAGGTGGGGCTGGTAAACCGCCTGGTGCCCGATGGACAGACCCTGGATGCCCCCCTGGAGATCGCCCAGGGCCTCATCAGCATACCTCCAATGGACGACCACTATAACCTGAAGCTGATTCGGGACCTCAAGCGCGCCCGTATGGTCATCGGCCACCGCCTATGGGACCAGGCCCGCAGCTACAACCGGGAGCTCCGCTCCAGCCACGATGTCAAGGAGTCTATGACGTCCTTCATGGAGAAGCGGGCACCGGTGTACCGGCGCGGCTGAGTTTACCGCCAGCGGTCCATAAAGGCGTCTATGGAGGTCTGGTAGTAGCCCTCGTCAAAGTCGGCGGGGTTGGTGCAGCACATCTCGTAGCTCACCACCGGGATGCCGGCCTCTTTGAAAAGGAGCACCGACTCCAGCTGCACCGTGACCATGCCGATACACCCCCGGTCCAGGGCATACACGGCACCGTCTATATTCCAGTCCTGGGCCAGGCTCAGCCGGTGCTCCGGCCTCTCCATGACAAAGTTGTTCATCAGATAGGGGAGATACAGCTCGGCCAGGGCGCGCAGGGCGCTGTCCCGGTCCTTCAGCTCCAACCCTCGCTCCCATGGGGCCGGGGGCACCTGCCAGTGGCCCTCGTCGTTCTGGTAGAAAGCACCGCTGTTGGTGAAATGGGTCCAGGAGGCCACATAGGTGCCACTGTACTTCTCCGGGTAGCGCAGCACCTGGTTGGAGAACCAGGGTAGCGTGCCCTCATGCAACAGGCGCACCTTCTCCCCACCGAACCCGGCTATACCCTCCCGTACCCGCTCCTCCACCTCGGCCAGGGCCATCTCGTAGAAATCGGCCGCCTCCGGGCGGTGGTTCCACCCGCGCCACGCAAACACCACGAATGATATGAAGTTCTTGAGCTTGAGCGGGGCGGGCACGACCTTCTGGGCCTCTGCGATACGGGCCATGGCCAGCCGGGAACGCCACTCGTTTCTCACCCCCTCGATGAGCTTCTCATCATCGCAGGGGCGGCCAAAGGCCTTCTCCAGGCGCTCTATGGCGTCGTGGCACTGAGATAGGAAATAGTCCGTAAGCTCAGCGGGGCGGGGATGTGAGTAGGGCAGCTCTATATGGACTGTCGAGATGCCCATGTGGTCCGCATAGCTCTGGTGGGCCTTCATCTGGCCCTGGCACAAGGCCAGGCTGAAGACCACATCCGGGACGAGCCTCTCCTCCTTGCCGGGGATGAGGCCAAAGGTGCCCAGGAAATGAGCGCCCAGGGCGATGCGCAGGGTGGCGCAGCAGTCCCGCCCGTACCCCTTGGTCTCGGCGGCCTCGTTAAGCTTCACCACCCAGTCCAGGTCACGCATCTCCCTGCCCGTAGGCATGGACGGTAGTACCTCGGCGTCAAAGGCACCCAGGATGGCAGTGGCACCCACCTCCCCGGATAGGGCCAGAGGGCGGCCATTATCCCGGGAGTTCCAGGTGTCCCAGGCCACCTTGCGGCGCAGCTCTTTCATCTTGCTAAAACATTCCAGGGGCCTGGTGGGATAAAGGACATCAGTGCCTTGCATGCGTCTCCTTCAGCTAACTTCGAGTTGTAGCATTTCCAGGGTGGCTTCAATACGGGTGCGGAACTGGCCCACGGGGATGGTGAAGTCATGCTCCAGCTCTAACACCTCCACCCCCATGCCCTGTAGGGCCTCCGTGAGCACAGGGGAATCGTATCCGTGGGGGTCACAGAATTTGGGGTAGATTATGACCGCCAGCGCCACTCCATACCGCTTGGCCAGGTCTTTAACAAAGGGGACGCGGCGGCGAGGCTCCTGGGGGTCTTTCACCGGACAGGGTGCCCGCTCCACATAGCGGGTAGCGATAGCGGTGAGGCGGTCATCACCGGGTGTCACCTGGTCCCAGAAGTAGCGGAGGCCGAAACAGTTCTCGTCCACCACCACCCGGGCACCCATGGACTCCAGCAACTGCGCCAAGGCCAGGTCATCGGTCTGGCCGATGACCATGGTGCGCACGACGGAATCCCCGGACCGGCCCTCTACCTGTGCCAGGAACTCCCGGACAAGCCGGCTGTGGTCCACTTTGTCCATCACCTGGCTGGACAGGCCCATGGCCATGAGCTCCTCACCCAGGATACGGGGGCGCTCCTCCAGCATCAGGTCATACACCTGGCGCATCAGACTGCGGTTCTCGTTATAAACCTCAATGGCCCGGTCCAGCCCGGCATCCCCGATGCTAACGCTCCAGTCCTGCTCCAGTGAGCGGCGGAAGTGCTCCATTTCTTGCCGGAAGGCGGCTACCGCCCCCCGGTGCCAGATGTACTGGGGCATGAACAGGTAGTATCCCCGGGTGTCCGGCACATGGCGCAGCCAGCTATCATAGGTGTTGCGTATCTTCTCGCAGCAGCTCACATGCACCACGCCCTTGAGGTAATCGTACTTACCGGTCAGGCCATGGGCCAGCATATCCCGGCAGTAAGCGCAGAACATATTGAACAGATGAGGGGCAGTGACCGATTCCGGCTCGTGGGCACCCACGATGCGCACCGGCAGGAAGCCGGCGGCGTAAGCCACCTCCTCAGGGACATAGGTGCACATATAGCCCAGCACACCGCGACCGGGGTATGCCCTGGCGTAGTCGTGTCTGCCCTCATACGCCTCGTGGAACCCGCTATACATGGAGCTCAAATCCGCCTCCAGATGAAATAAAGAGGTCATTATACCCCGCGAGGTTGGTTGAAGGCAAGTCTCAGGGGGGAAAAGCGGTCCTCGCTAAACAGTCCGGGTAAGAGGTGGTTAGACGGCTGAGCTGATAAAAGGTACAATGTTTCTATAGGTCGTTATCCCTCCGACAGGGGCATCGCCAGGTTGAAACACACCGGTATCTTTTTCCACTACCAGCAGGGTGAGCGGCTCCGGGACTTCCCCCAGGCCCTGGACGGCATCCTGGAGGCGCACCATGTCCTGCTCTACGATGCCCACTACCCCGATAAGCCCCCGGCCGATTTTCAGCTACAGGAGCTGCCGTTAGAGCTGCTGTGCCAGGTGCATGACCCGGAGATGGTGTCCCAGGTGGAGAAGAGCGAGCTGTACCAGAGCGCCCTGTACTCCGCCGGGGGGGTGGTGCAGGCAGCGGAGAAGGTGTGGGCCGGGGAGATTGACAACGCCTTCGTCTTTACCGGCTGCGGCGACCACCACGCCGGGCGGGACTTCTACGGCGGCGGCTGCTACCTCAACGGGGCCGCTCTGGCCATCGCCCGGCTCCGGGACCTGGGTGCCCGGCGCTTCGCTATCGTGGATACCGACCCCCATCACGGCGACGGCACCTGGCAGCTCTTTGAGGACGACGACAGCGTGCTCTACCTGTGCCTGTGCCACAGCCCCTTTACGGAGCGGCATAACAAGGTCAACATACCCGTCCCCTGGCACACCAGCGACCAGGAGTACCTGGACATCCTGGCCCGGGAGGTGGCCCCCCGCACCCGCAGCTTCCGGCCGGAGGTCATCTTCTGGAACTGGGGCTACGACGGCACGCAGGGGGAATACGGGGACATCGGCCTCTCCCGCGACTGCCACCACCGGATGGCAGGGCTCCTCCAGGGGGTGGCCGATGAGACCAGCGGCGGCCGGCTGGTGGCCGTGCTCTGCGGCGGCAGCGGCCGGGCGGTGGCCACCTACGCCATCCCCCACATCATCCGCCGCCTGTGCGGCATGGGCGGTGCGGAATTACCGGGGCGATAATCCCCCACAGGCACTTGACACGGCTCCCCTGAGCTGGTAGTATATTCGCAAATGTGCATATGTTCCTACGCCGGGGGCTTATATGCCTGAGCTGAGCCGCCTGTTCAAAGCCCTCTCCGACGACACCCGGCTGCGGATGTTGACCCTGCTCTTACCGGGGGAGCTATGTGTCTGCGAGATTATGCAGGCGCTAAGTGTCTCCCAGTCCAGGGCCTCCCGCAACCTGGGCATCCTCCGGGACGCCGGACTGCTCAAGGACCGGCGCCAGGGGCAATGGGTGTACTATTCCCTTGACGGCGACACTTTAGCCAGCTACCCCCGGCTCCTGGAGTTCCTACAGCGGAACCTGGGCCGGGATGGCGCCACAGAAAAACAGCAGGGGGGAAAGGAGACCCGTGAAGCCGTATGCCTTTGAGGAGTTTCCCAAGGAGACGCTGGTCAAGCTGATAGGCGCTTACCTGCGGGCCCTCCAGGCGGTGGATGGCTGGTGGTTCACCGGGGTGGAGCAGGCCCTGGGCATGGAGAAAGCCCTGGAGATTGACCGCTCCGTCTGGGAGCGGGTGGGCAAAGCGGAGGGGAAACATATGAAGCAGGCCCTGAACCTGGGGGAGGACGCCGC
>JAZGBK010000336.1:0-8158 GCA_036476365.1 Dehalococcoidia bacterium | reverse complement strand
GTGCTGTAAAATCGGGGCATTATCCGGCACAGGAGGGTCAGATTGACACATCAGGCTCTGGGTGGGGTAAAGGTGGTGGAGCTGTGCCGCCTGGCGGCGGGGCCCTTCTGCGGTAAGCTCCTGGCCGACATGGGGGCCGATGTGGTGAAGGTGGAGGAGCCGGGCCGGGGTGACCCCGCCCGCCACCGGGGCCCCTATCCCCCCTCCGGGCCCCACCCCGAGGCCAGCGGCCTGTTCTTCTACCTTAACACCAATAAGCAGAGCCTGGCCCTGGATCTGGAGCACCCCCAGGGCCGGGAGGTCTTCCTCCGCCTGGTGAAGGAGGCGGACATCCTCCTGGAGGACACCCCTCCCGGCACAATGGACTCCATGGGTATGGGCTATGCGGCCCTGGCCGGGCTAAACCCCCGGCTTATTGTTACCTCTATCACTCCCTTCGGCCAGACTGGGCCCCACCGGGACTACCGGGCCTACCCCATCAACAGCTTCAGCGCAGGCGGGGCCTCCTATCTGCTGGCGAAGGGCGAGGGGTTCGGCCGCCGCCCGCCCCTGCAACCGGGACGACACTACGGGGACTGCGAGAGCGGTGTGGGGGCGTCGGTGGCTACCATGGCCGCTCTCTACTGGCAGCGCCTCAGCGGCCGGGGCCAGCATATTGATTACTCCCGCCAGGAATGGACCATGGGCCTCAATCGGTGGTACATCGTCCGCTACATCAACGACGGTGATGTGGAGAGCCGCGGGGTCAACTCCTACCCCTGGGGGGGCGTCCTCCCCTGCAAGGATGGACACATCTGCCTCATATGTCCCCGGGACTATGAGTGGGACCGGCTGGTGGAGGCCATGGGCAACCCGGAGTGGGCCAGCGATGAGCGCTTCAAGGACAGCCTCTCCCGGGCCAAGCACGGCCAGGCCCTCAACCAGTTCCTGACCTCCTGGCTCAAGGACTACACCAAGGCGGATGCCTGCCGCCACCTCCAGGCGGCCGGGGTGGCCACCGGGCCGGTGAACACGGTGGCGGACATGCTAAGCTCCCCCCAGCTTCAGGAACGGGAGGTGTTCGTGGAGACGGAGCACCCCTTTATGGGCAAGGTGCGCTTCCCCCGTCTCCCCTTCAAGATGTCGGCCACTCCGTGGCGGCTGCGCCGCCGGGCACCACTACTGGGGGAGGACAACCACCAGGTGCTATCGGCCCTGGGCTACACCCAGGGGGAGATAAACGCCCTGGAGGACCAGGGGATAGTTGGCCGGGGAGTAACCGCAGGAGGTGCGCCGTGATGCCTTTACAGGGGGTGAGGGTAGCTGATTTCACCCGTGACCTGGCCGGGGCCTTCTGCCCCTGCATGCTGGGGCTGCTGGGGGCCGAGGTCATCAAGATAGAGTCCACCCTCCGTCCCGACCCCACCCGCAGCCTGGCCCGCTTCTTCGGGTGGAAGCGGGGGGCCACTATGGAGGGGCTGGACAACAGCATGGAGTTCTGCCATGTGAACCTCAACAAGCTCAGCATTACTCTGGACCTTACCCACCCCAAAGGGGCAGAGCTGGCACGGCGCTTGGTGGCGGTGAGCGATGTGGCCGTGGACAACTTCCGCCCCGGGGTGATGGCCCGGCTGGGGCTGGGCTACGAGGCCCTGCGGCAAGTGAAGCCGGACCTGATTGTGCTCTCCACCTGTGGTTGGGGGGCCACCGGCCCCGAGAGGGCCAACGCCTCCTACGCCCCCATCTTTGCTACTGTGGGCGGCCTCTCCCACCTCACCGGATACGAGGACATGCCGCCCCCCACCATCCGCACCCTGCCCGATTCTACAGCCGCCGGCATGGCTGCCTTCGCTATCCTCAGCGCCCTCGTCCACCGCCAGGCCACGGGGGAGGGCCAGTACATCGATTTCTCCTCGGTGGAGAACATGATCAGTCTGGTGGGGGATGCCGTGGTGGAGCACAGCCTCACCGGTGTGGTGCCCGGCCGCCAGGGCAACCGGGACGAGGCCCTGGTGCCCCATGGTGCCTATCGCTGCCAGGGTGACGACCGCTGGGTGAGTATCGCCGTGGCCGATGGCCCGGAGTGGCAGGCCCTGTGCCAGGCGGTGGGCCACCCCGAGTGGTTGCAGGACGCCCTGTTTGGTACCATCGGGGAGCGTCTGCGGCACCGGGAGGAGCTGGACCGGCTGGTGGAGGAGTGGACCATGGGCCGCAGCGCCGAGGAGGCCTCCGCCCTGCTCCAGGGGGTTGGGGTGGCGGCGGTGCCCGTGTTCAACAACGATCAGCTCTGCCAGGACCCCCACCTGCAGGAACGGGACTGCTTTACCCAGGTGGAGCACCCGGTCATAGGCCGGCACACCGTCCTCCGCCCCCCGTGGCGGCTCTCGGAAACCCCTGCCCAGATAACCAGTCCCGGTCCGCTGATGGGCGAGCATAACGGCTATGTGCTGGGAGAGCTGCTGGGCCTGAGCCAGGAGGAGATAGAGCGGCTGGTGGCGGAGAAGGTGCTGGTCTGACCATGATTTCCTTCCCACCCGCCCTCGGGTTATATCTGGGGGGCTGTGCCCCTTTGCTACCGGGCTTTACTCACATCCGGGAAAGGGCTAACATTCTTTTCATCGGGTCAAGGAGGGGGCTATGGAAGAGCAGGTAGGGCCGCTTAGCGGCATCCTGGTGCTGGAATGGGCCACCTGGCACCAGGGGGCCGCCGGTGCCGGGGTGATGCTGGGTGACCTGGGTGCCGAGGTGATTAAGATTGAGGAGCCCCGGGGGGGCGATACCCTGCGGGGGGCACGGGAGATGTTCGGCGTCTCCGGTGCCCTGCCCGGGGGCCGGAATGTCTATTTTGAGGCCTCCAACCGCAACAAGAAGAGCATCACCCTGGACCTGAAGCAGGAGGCTGGCCGGGCGGCGGCCTACCGCCTGGTATCCCGGTGCGATATATTCACCACCAATTTCCGCCCTGGCATGGCCCGCAAGCTGGGGATGGACTACCAGACCCTGCGCCCCTATAACTCCAAGCTCATTTACCTAAACACTCCCGGCTATGGCCATCGGGGAGGGGCGGCGGACCGGCGCTCCTATGACTGGATAGGCCTGGCCCACTCGGGGATGATGTCGGCGGTGGGAGAGAAGGGCATGCCCCCGCAGCCCATCGTGGGCATGGTTGCCGACCAGACGGGGGCCGTGGTGGCCGCCTATGCCGTCCTGGCTGCCCTGGTGGCCCGGGAGCGGCTGGGGGTGGGCCAGGAGGTGCACACCTCCATGCTGTCCAGTATGCTCTGGCTCCAGTACATCAACCTGACCACTACCCTCCTCCGCGGCCGCGCCCTGAGCCGGGGCACCCGCAGCCGCGCCGGCAACCCCCTGGCCAACTATTACCAGTGTGCCGATGACAAGTGGCTCATGCTGTGCCACCCCCAGTCCGACCGCTTCTGGGGAGAGTTCTTGCGGGCCATCGGGCGGACGGAGCTGGAGAACGACCCTCGCTTCTGCGATATGGACCAGCGCCGTGAGAACCGCCAGGAGCTGATAGCCTTGCTGGACGAGGTCTTCGCCTCCCACCCCCGGGAGAAGTGGCTGGAGGTGCTGGAGGGTTACGACCTCATCTTCAGTCCCCTTAATGAGGTGGACGATATCCCCACTGATCCCCAGGTGCTGGCCGACGGCCTTTTAGGTGAGATGGAGTACCCCGAGATGGGCCGGATGAAGGTGGTCAACCACCCCGCCGAGTTCAGCCACACCCCGGCCTTTCCCCACAGCCCGTCGCCGGAGCTGGGCCAGCACACCGAGGAGGTGCTCATGGAGCTGGGGGACTACTCCTGGGAGGAAATCGCCGCCCTTCGGGAGTCGGGGGCCATCTGACCCCCCGGCTGTAGTCCGGAGCGGGAAACATGAGCGGGGAGAGCGCCCCGGGAAGGGGCCTCTGGCTGTGGGCGGGGGCCATGTCGGCTATGCTCCTGCTCAACCTGTTGCCCTACTCCAGTTACATCGCCGTCCTCCCCCTGACCAAAGAGGAGTGGGGGCTGAGCAGCGCCCAGGCGGGGGCGGTCTATTCGGCCTATTTGGCAGGCTATGCTATGGCCGCCCTGTACGTGGTGCCCCTGCCCGACCGCTGGGGGTGCCGCCCCGTCATCCTGGCCTCCATGCTGGTCTCCATCATAGGGAACCTCCTCTTCCCCATAGCCGCCCAGGGTTTCGTCTCCGCCATGCTGCTGCGCCTTCTCCCCGGCATCGGGATGGTGGGGATGTATATGTCCGGGCTGAGGCTTATCGCAGAGCGCTTCCCTCAGCGAGGCAGGGGGGCGGCCATGGGGCTGTTCACCTCCTGCGCCTATCTGGCCACCAGCATCTCCCTGTTCCTCACCGGCTCCCTCATCCCATCCATGGGGTGGCGGGAGGCTTATCTGGTATTATCTGCCTTCTCTGCCCTGTCCCTGGTGGTGGGCTACCTCGCCCTGAGGGGGGTGGATGACCGCTTTGCTGTGGGCTCCCCCCGGCTGCGGCTCTCGGTGATAAAGGAAAGGGCGGTACGCCTGGTGACCCTGGGCTACATCGCCCACTCCTGGGAGCTGTTTGTGGTACGCACCTGGCTCCCCTCCTTCCTGGTCGCCCTGCTCCTCCTGCGAGGCTATTCCCGCCCCGATGCTATTGCCGCCAGCGCCGCCGCCGCTGCCCTCATGCTGGCACCGGGTGCCCTGGGACCCTTTCTGGGGGGCACCCTCTCCGACCGTCTGGGCCGGGCACAGGCCGCCGCCCTTATCCTGCTGGTGGGGGGGGCACTCACCATATCCCTGGGCTGGCTGGGCGGCCTACCCTGGGGGCTGCTCATCGCCCTGGGGCTCCTGCTGGGGTTGGCACTGGCGGCCGACTCCTCCATCTACCATACGGCCATGGTGGAGGTGGCTGACCCCGCCTGGCTGGGGTCGGCCATGGCGGTTAGCTCGTTCTTCGGCTTCGTGGCCGGTCTGGCCGGTCCCATAGCCTCGGGCTGGGTGCTGGACCGGGCTCCGGAGGGGGCTACCTATGGGATAGTGTTCGGGATGGGGGGTGCCCTGGCCCTGGTGGGCTTCCTGGGCATGCTCTCCCTGTCCCGGCGCCGGTGAGGGGCCGGCGTACCTGATGGCCAGATTCCTTTAGTTATTACATGGCTCAGGCTTGATTCCGGCACCTCTGGGCGCTATGCTGGTAATAGGAGCGGCTATGGTGGCACCGGGGCAGTTGACAGAGCAGGACCTGGACTTCGTGGTGGAGACCGTTGCTCCCCAGCGGGGAGACCGGGAGCAGGTCAAGGACATCGTCCGGGACAAGGCCGACTTCATAGAGGTGATGCTGGAGGACGGACGGCTCTTCCGCCGCGTGATGGAGGAGGAGGCCTGGGTGCGCATCTCCCCCTATTTGCTGTTCACCGTTCTCCTGCGCCAGGCCCGCAAGGACATGCACAGCAGCGGCTATACCCTGGAGCGGCTGGGCACCTCTCACTACCTGCCCGTGTTTGATGGTGCCCTGGTAGCCGGCCTGCTGGAGGACGGCGAGGTGCGGGACTACCTCTCGGATATGCTTATCTCCTTCACCCGGGTGCACAGCACCGTGGTCTATTTCCGCCATCGGGGCCGCACCCAGCGGCGCAGCTTCAGCGACATGGATATGGATGATATGGTGGAGTTATCCCAGGGGGTGGAGCCGGAGTACCGCTTCCCCTTCTTCAAGCGCATCGGCGATATCGCCATGTTTCTGGTGGGCATCTTCCCGGAGTATGTGGCCGCGGCCTCCGCCGGGGCGCAGCATAGGCCCCGTCTGGCCGGCCGCAGGCTGAGGACCGCCCAGGAGTACCAGGAAGAGGGCAGCCGGTTTTACCTTATGGCTGCGGAGTGTGCCCCACCGGAGAGCAGGGTCGGGGGGCTGCTGTGCAAGATGGCCGATAACTTTGACCTGGCCCGGAAGCCCCTGAACCTGGTCTCGGAGCGCTACATCCCTTTCTCCCGCCTTCAGTGGTTTGCCCCTTCCCTGTAGCCCCCATCTTGAAGGGCCATAGGGGTGCTGCTATAATTGAAACGCCCCGTCCCGGCTTCGCTCAGAGGCATACTCCCCGGTAGCTCAATGGTAGAGCAGGCGGCTGTTAACCGCCAGGTTGTTGGTTCGAGTCCAGCCCGGGGAGCCAGCCTTTACTTATCTGCACTCACCTTTGTTCCTATGCTGCCCACTGTCGTCAAGCCGTAAATTCAACCCACAGGTTGCCCCCACCTTAATCGGCTGTGATATCGTTGAACTCAGTGAGGGGAGGGGGTATAATACGGCATCGTCTCATGAGTGGACCACTGGCAGATGTACGCATTATAGATTTCACCCATACCCTGGCGGGCCTGTTCGGGGCCATGCTCCTCGCCGACCAGGGGGCGGAGGTGCTCAAGGTGGAGCCCCGCCAGTTCGGGGCCAGGGGTATAGGTGCCCGGTTCCACACCCGGTGGAGCCAGGGCGGTGCCGACCAGCGCTTCATCCACCTTAACCGCAACAAGAAGAGCCTGTGCCTCAACCTGAAGAGCACGGAGGGCAGGGAGGTGTTCCTGGACCTGGCCCGCTGCTCCGATGTGGTCATGGACAACTACCGCCCCGGGGTGATGGCCCGGCTGGGTATAGACTACGAGAGCCTTTCTTCTGTCAACTCACGCCTTATCTGCTGCTCCATCACCGCCTTCGGCACCAGCGGCCCCTATGCCGGGCGCCCCGCCGCCGATACCGTGATGCAGGGCTATGCCGGGCTGCTCTCCATGGCTGGGGAGGCGGGCCAGCCCATCAACTCCAGCGTGCCCCTGGCAGACCTCTCGGCCGGGATGCTAATCTCCCAGGGGGTAGGCAGCGCCCTCTATCACCGGGAGCGCACCGGGCGGGGGCAGCGGGTGGAGGTCTCCCTGCTGGGGGCGGCGCTGTGTATGCTCTACTACGAGGGCACCCATTATCTGAACTCCGGCGTGGCACCCGTTCCGGTAGGCTCCAAGTACCGGGGCGTGCCCCTGGTGGGAATCTTCCGCACCGCCGATGGCTACATTACCCTCATGGGTCTTACCGAAGAGAACTGGCGCACGGTGTGCCAGGCCCTGGAGCGACCCGACCTGCCGGAGGACCCCCGCTTCAACACCCAGCGGAAGCGGGTGGAGAACCTGGAGGCCCTCAACGAGGTGGCAGAGGCGGTGTTCATCACCCGTCCCTCGGCCTACTGGATCGAGCGCCTGGCCGATGAGGTGCCCTGCGGGCCGGTGTACACCCTGGACCAGACCTTTGCCGACCCCCAGGTGGCGGGGGCGGGGATGGTGGGGGTGACCCGCTATGACGGGCAGGATTACAGGGTCATCGGCAACCCCATCCGGAACTCAGACTTTCCCCCGTCGGAATATGCTTCGCCGCCGCAGTTGGGGGAGCACACCGAGGAGGTCCTCACCACCCTCCTGGGCTACTCCGCAGAGCAGGTGGAACGGCTGAGACAGGCGGAGGTCATTTAGTCCCGTTTGGTGGGCCTCTGTGGACAGTACTCGAGCTTTCTGCGGCCCGACCTAGTGCCCAGGCTGAGACATATCCTATTCTGCCATGCGCCTGATCCCTAACCTGCCAGGGTCAACCAAAATGGGGCGATACCTCTTGCAAGTTAATACTCCTGTAATTGTCATGGTAGTGAATCTCTCAAATGCTTACATCGCTGTCCTATGTCATCCAACGGATTGTCATAGCGTTGTCCCAGCACGAGAGCGTTCAAATACTCGGCAATTCCTCCGGCAGAAAAGTGGATTACATAGGCAATCATAGGGTCTCTCCATTCTCGATAACGAAGCTCTTCTTCCAAATTGGGCCCCGCCATGAACTCCGCATAGTCGGATGAATGGATTGACCTTCCAAAACGCCGATATATTATTTGGTAGGCGTCTCCGTGCCCCACTACGTTTGCGCAGGCTTCTACGCTAAGCCCAGGGAATCCGTGTTTCCGTAACTGCCTAATCTCCTTCCCAGTCAGTCGATTTCTTACCTCTTGCATCTGCCTTTCAAAGAAGTTTTTTACCTCTGCTGATACACCAAGCCATTGCGATGTCTCCCATTCCTTCATGCGCTGTAGTAGCCAGGCATCGAACAGTGTTTGGCACGCTTTTCCCACATCGTCTCTTAGCATTTTCAAAAAGTAGTCGGTTTTTAT
>JAZGBK010000335.1:0-2861 GCA_036476365.1 Dehalococcoidia bacterium | reverse complement strand
GCGCTGGAGCCTGGGGTGGGCGGAGGAGGCCGGGGTGCCCCCGGAGAACATCATCGTGGACCCCGGCATCGGCTTCGGCAAGACCCTGGAGCACAACCTGGAGCTCCTACGCCGGCTGAGGGAGCTGCGCTCCCTGGGGAGGCCGGTGCTGCTGGGCACCTCCCGCAAGTCCATGATAGGTCTGGTGCTGGGCCTGCCCCCGGAGCAGCGGGTGGAGGGCACGGCAGCCACGGTGGCCCTGGGCGTCGCCGCCGGGGCCGACATCATCCGGGTGCACGACGTGGCCCCCATGGTGCGGGTGTGCCGTATGACGGACGCCATCGTGAGGGACTCTTTGCAGCAGCCTTAGACCGGCAAAAGGGGCGGGGGACCTATCTCAGCTCGGTGCCCGGGGTCCTAATCTCCGGCTGCTCGTCTGTGGCTACGGAGGCCTCCTGGGAGGCTCGCCGCCGGGCGGTGTGGCGACGGGCTCGGGGCAGGAACACCAGCCTCTTGATGCTCACCACGGAGAGCATGGCCGCCAGGTACACCACCATGCGGTAGTGCTGTCCGCTCCACAAGGCGGCTACAACGGGCAGGGAGGTAAAGCCGACAGCACTGGATAGGTTCCAGCGTCGGGTCAGCGTCAGCACTATGATGACCAGAACGATAGCCATCAGGGTCTCCTGGGGCATGAGGGCGAGCAGCACCCCCACGGTGGGGGCGAACCCCTGGCCCCCCTGGAAGCGCATAAAGGGGTTCCAGTCGTGTCCGGCCACCACCATCATGCCCGCCACCAGCACCCACATCTCCTCCAGGCCAAGCTGGCGGGCCAGCATAACAGCAGTAGCCCCTTTAGCTAGGTCCAGCAACCCCACTAAAACCCCAGACCGGTGGCCCACCTGTTTAAAGGTGTTGCGAGCGCCCACATTGCCGTCACCCAGTGTGCGGATGTCCACCCCGGCCACCGCCCGGGACACTATATAGGCCCAGGGCACCGCCCCCAGGAAGAAAGCTATTGCCAGGGCGACCGCCGTCATGCCTTTACCTCGTCAACCGGTGAAGTCACCGGCCCATTATACCACCAACCGACTCGTTGCTGCCGAAAGCCTCAAGCCGACAGGGTTTGCCTCGCCATGAGAGGCCCTGGTAGGATGGGGGGTAATGCGCCGCAACACGGAGCCTGAGGAATACGGCGACGGCACCATAGCTGCCCTGGCCCGGCGCCGGGGGCTGGTGCTTCTGGCGGTGACCGTGGGCATGTTCCTGCTGTTCATGGACTCCGCAGTAAATGTGGCCCTGCCCACCATCGCCCAAGACATGGGCAGCAGCATCCAGGGGGTGCTGTGGATTATCATCGTGTACCAGCTGGTGAGGGTGGCCCTGCTGCCCACGCTGGGCAGCGTCGGGGACAGCCTGGGCCTCAAGCCGGTCTTCGTCACCGGCCTGCTGCTTTACATCCTGGGGGTGGCGGCGGTGGGCTTCTCCGGGAGCATCCCCCAGATGACGGCCCTGAGGGCCTTCCAGGCGGTGGGCACCGCCATGCTGTGGGCCTCAGCCCCGGCCCTGGTGGGCCGGGCCTTCCCCGCCGGCGAGCGGGGCCGGGCGCTGGGGGTGATGACCGCCGGGGGCACGGCGGGGCTCATCGGTGGCCCGCTGTTAGGGGGCCTGATTGTGGGGTGGTGGGGGTGGCCGGCGGTGTTCTGGTTCCGCATCCCCTTTGGCGTGCTGGCCGTGGCCGTGGCCCTGGCCGGGGTGCGGGGGGGCACCCGTGCCGCTCCTGAGCCCGGCAGGCGCTACGACCTGGCCGGGGCTGCCACCCTGGCAGGGGGGCTGGGGTTGCTCACCATGGCACTGTCCCTGGCCGGCCGCGGCATGGGCACGGCACTGCTCCCCCTCATGGTAATTGGGGGCATAGGCCTGCTGGGTGGCTTCGTGGCGGTGGAGGCCCGCTCCGCTTCCCCCATCGTCCCTCTCTCCCTGCTGGGGCAGCGCCTCTTCCTGGTGGCCATGGTCCGAGGCTATCTGGGCCACACCGCCATGTTCGTTACCTGGTTCCTGTTCCCCTTCTTCATGGGGGAGAGGATGCTGCTGCCGGCGGCCATGATGGGGGTGATGCTGACTATCCCACCCCTAATATCCACCGTGGTCTCCCCCATCAGCGGCTGGGCCTCGGACCGGGTGGGCACCCGGTGGCCGGTGACCGGGGGGCTGGTGGCGACGGCGGTGGCTGTGGGGTTGCTGGGGCGCTTCCAGGGGGGAGACCCGGTGTTGCCGGTGATGGCTACCTTGATGCTGATGGGCCTGGGCTTCGGCCTCTACCAGGCCCCCAACTACAACTCCCTGCTGAACAGCGTCCCCGCCGAGCGGATGGGTGTGGCGGCCGCCATGCTGGCCATGACCACCACCCTGGGCACCATCACCGCCGTCGCCCTGTCCAGCGCCATCTTCTCCCTGCGGCAGGGGGCCTATGTGGCGCTACCGGCGGGGACGGCCTTTGACCTGGCCTACCGGGATACCCTGCTCCTGTTCGCCCTCATCGGCGTGCTGGGGGTAGCCGTCTCCCTGGCCGGGGGTCGGGAGGATACCCGGCGGCGGAGGCGGTAGCGGCTGCCAGTCACGCCCCCAGCTCTAACATCTCGGAAAAGGCCTCCACCCGGGTGCGGAACTGGCCCACCGGCACCACGATGTCGGACTCCAGGAAGAGGGTGGGGATGTCCATCTTCTCCATGGTGGCCTTGATGTCCGGGGCGTCCCACTGGTGGGGGTCGCAGAACTTCTGCTGCATGACGATGACGCCTCCCACCCGGAAGTCCCTAGCTATCTCCTGCAGGAAGGCCATGCGCCGTTTCTCCATCACATCCTTGTTGGGGCAGGGGGGC